>CAXNEG010000026.1:0-12604 GCA_964201305.1 Polaromonas sp. | reverse complement strand
GACTTGATTGATTCGCGAGAGCCGCAGCTGATCGCTGCCATCGTCACCGACCTGCAAGTCATCAATGGCCAGCGCGGCAAACTCGCGCTTTTCAAACTCGATGACAAGACGGCAGTGATAGAAGCCACTGCCGACGAGGCGGTGCTCAACGCGTACCGTAACCAGCTGCGAGACGACGAGCTTGTCATCGTGCAAGCCAGTTTGCAGCCCGATCGCCGTGCCGGTGGCTTTCGCCTCAAAGTCACGCAGGTCTGGGACCTCGAAGAAGCGCGCTGCCGCTTTGGCAAATACCTGCGCGTGGCCGTCAATGGCAGCGCGCCGGACGTGGCGCGTTTGGTCAAAGACTTTCCGCCCCGCCGCCAAAGCAGCGATCAGGGCGACCAAGTGCGCGGTCTGTCCGTGCGCCTGAGCCTGCGCCGCCAAGGCGCCAGCGCAGAACTGCAACTGGGCGAAGCCGCTAAGTTCTACCCCAGCGACGCAGCCCTGGCCAGTTGGATGGCGCAAGCCGACCGCGGCTTGGCACAAGTGGTGTACGAGTAAGCCATCACCCCAGCGCCCCCTCAGTCCTTCGGCCGGAACTCGATGATCAGGGGTGTTGGCACCAGGCCGTCGGTGTCGCGCGGCAGGGTTTCTGTGCGGATGATGGCCTTGATCACGGCATCATCCCAAGCCTTGTTGCCGCTGGATTTGACCAGACGCTGGCTGGTGATGGTGCCGCCCGGCGTGGTACGCACTTCGACTTCTGCGACGGGGTTGCCGGCGATGTCTTCGGTGAAGACGATGTTGGGTTTGACCTTGGCGCGAACCTTGCCGCCGTAACTGGCCGATGGCCCGCTAGCCCTTTGGGCCGTACCCTTGGCGTCTGCTGCGCCGGTGGCACCGAGTTGGGCGTTCATGCGGTCCAGGTTTTCTTTGCGTTGTTTGGCCTCCAGCGCAGCTTCTTTTTTGGCCAGTTGCTCTTTTTGAGCGGCCACTTTTTTGGCTTCTTGTTTGGCTTCCTGTTTGGCTTGGCTGGCCGCTTTGGCTTTGGCTTCAGCGAGTTTTTTGGCTTCTTCTATTTTTTTGGCTTTTTCAGCTTTCTCCGCAAGGGCTTGGCTTTTCTTTTTTTCTTCGGCCAGGCGTTTTTTCTCCCGCTCAATGGCAATGTCGGCCTTGGGTATGGCTTCGGCCTTGGGCGGTGGCGCTGGAGGTGGTGGTGGTGCAGGCGGCGCTACCGGCTCGGGCGGCGGCGGGGGTGCCTCCAGTGGCGGCGCAGCTTCTTGCGGCAAGGCTGACCAGAGCTCAGCTTCAAAACTCAGGGACTGGTCTTTGGTTTTCCAACTCACGCCCCAGGTCAGCGCAATGAGCAGCAACAGATGCACCAGCATGGCCAAGCCGAACGCGCGCAACGCACCCGGTTCGGCGCGGGGCGCAAGGTCTGAGCGGTCATCGACACTGGACATCTGGGACAGCTGTGTTTACTTTTTGCCGCTTTGTACTGACAGGCCGACACGCAAAACACCAGCGCGTTGCAGCGCATCCATGACATCCACCACGGTTTCGTAGGGGATGGATTTGTCCGCGCTGATCACCACGGGCGATGGCTGCTCGCCTTGCGGCACAGCCGGTTGCAGACGCTTAACAGTGTTGCCGACCTCGCTGAGCTGGGTGGTGACAGGCGTGCCGTCCATCTTGATCTGGATGACTTTGTTTTTGTCGATCAGCACTTCGATGGGTTTGGGTGGCTGAGCCGGCGCTTTGCCGACGCGGGGCAGGGCAATCACGCTGGGTGTGATCAGCGGCGCAGTCACCATGAAGATGATGAGCAGCACCAGCATCACGTCGATGAAGGGCACCATATTGATTTCACTGATGGTGCGGCGGCCGCGGCCGCGTGAGTTGACTGCAGGCATGTGTCGGGCTCCTTGAATGCGCGGGCGGCTCAGTGGCCAGAGGCCGACTGCGCGCCCAGGTTGCGCTGCAGGATATTGGAGAACTCTTCGATGAAGGTCTCGAGTTTGTTCGCCACGCGGTCAATGTCGTGGGCAAAACGGTTGTAGGCGACCACGGCCGGGATGGCTGCAAAGAGGGCGATGGCCGTGGCCACCAGGGCTTCGGCTATGCCGGGTGCCACACTGGCCAGTGTGACTTGCTCGAGTGCCGCCAGCCCTGTGAAGGCGTGCATGATGCCCCAGACTGTGCCGAACAGCCCGATGTAAGGAGAGACAGAGCCGACAGTCGCCAGAAAAGACAGGTTGGACTCGATGCTGTCGAGCTCGCGCTGGTAGCTGGCCCGCATAGCGCGGCGGGCGCCGTCGAGCAAGGCGCCGGTGTCCAGCACACGGCGTTCACGCAGTTTTTGAAACTCTCGCATGCCGCTGGCAAAAATGCGTTCCATCGGGCCGGTGCCGCGGGCGTTTTGCGTGGCGGCGGCAAACAGCTCGTTGAGGCTGGTGCCCGACCAGAAGTCGCGGTCAAACTCGTCGTTGAGCGCAGCCACCCGCCGCAGCGCCACGATCTTGCGGAAGATGGCGGCCCAGCTGGCAATCGAGATAGCCACCAGCAGCGCGACCACGGCTTGCACCACCCAGCTGGCGTGCAGGATGAGATGGATGATTGAAAGATCTTGGTTCATGAGCGTTTCTCCAGACTGTCCAAAATAGAAGTAGGTAGGCGTGCGGGCTTGAGGCTGGTGGCGTTGACCCAGCCGATGCGGATGCTGGCTTCGGCCAGCAGTTGTGGCTGACCAGGGGTTTTTAAAAAAGCTTGCTGCTGTAGGGTCATGGACGCGCGCCCGCTTTCAAGCAACCCGGCAGTCACGATGATTTCATCGTCCAGTCGACATGGTAACAAGTGACGCACCTGGGTTTGACTGACGATGAACATACCGCCGCTTTGTGCGCGCAAAGCCTGCTGCTCAATGCCCAGAGAGCGCAACCACTCGGTGCGCGCTCGCTCAAAAAATTTCAGGTAGTTGGCATAAAAAACGATACCGCCGGCGTCTGTGTCTTCCCAGTAAATTCTCAGCGTCCAGCTGAAAGGGGACGGCGCCGGCTTAGCCAAGAATCGCCTCCAGGCGTGCTACGGCTTCTTGCAGATGCGTCATCGAGCTGGCGGTTGAAAACCGGATGTACTTGGCCGGCGCAGCCTGGCCGAAGTCGCGCCCGGGTGTCAGCGCCAGGTGGGCGCGCTGCATGAGTTCAAAAGCAAAGTCCCAGCTGCCGCCAGTGCCGTCCGGCTGGCCGCTACGCAGGCCCAGTTTCTGCACGGCGCCGCTGCAGTCAGCATAGGCGTAAAAAGCGCCGTCGGGCATCACCGGCACCGTCAAACCCAGGCGGTTGAGTTCGGGAATGAAGTAGTCGCGCCTGGCTTTGAACTCGGCGCGGCGGCGTTCGTACTCGGCCAGGCTCTCGGGCTCAAAACAGGCCAGCGCCGCATGTTGCGCCACCGCGCTCGGACAGATGAACAGGTTTTGCGCCATGCGCTCAATCACCGGGGCGAGCGCCTCGGGCACCACCAGCCAGCCGAGCCGCCAGCCGGTCATGTTGAAGTACTTAGAAAAACTGTTGACGCTGATGATGCTCTGGCCCAGCTCCCCGGGCATGGCCAGCGCCGTCTGGCCAAAGCGTTCTTCATAGCTCAGGCCAAGGTATATCTCGTCCATGAGCGTGATACCACCGCGGCTGTGCACCAGGCTGTGAAGGCGCTGCAACTCGTCGGGCGCCATCGAGGTGCCGGTCGGGTTCGAAGGCGAGGCCAGCAGGACGCCCCGCGTCTGCGCGCTCCAGGCGGCATCCACTTTGGCTGTGGTGAGCTGAAAGCGTTCAGCCGCCGTGGTCGGGATCAGGGTAGAGCGGCCCTCGGCGGCACCTACAAAATGCCGGTTGCAGGGATAGCTCGGGTCCGGCATCAGGATCTCGTCGCCCGCTTCAATCAGGGCCAGACAAGCCAGGTGCAGTGCCGCCGAGGCGCCGGCCGTGACGATGATGCGGCCGGGCGCGACATCGACGCCGAAGCGGCTGGCATACCAAGCGCTGATTTTCTCGCGCAGCGCCGGCAAGCCGGTGGCCTGCGTGTACTGTGTGTGGCCTTGCGAGATGGCGCGCGCTGCGGCTTCTTGTACGAGCGGTGGTGCGCTGAAGTCGGGCTCGCCGATGTTCAAAAAAATCATTGGCCGGCTGCTCCCGGCAAACTGGGACGCCAGCGCAGAAGCGGCTTTGGCCACTTCCATCACATAGAAGGGTTCAATTTTTTGGGCGCGATTGGAAATTCTCACCACGGCCCTTGGTCTCAGCGGTTTCTGTCGCCGGCCACCTCTGCGGGCCGCAAGCTGGGCGCGAGTTGGTTGAGCACGCCGTTGACCCACTTGTGGCCGTCGGTGCCACCAAAAGCCTTGGCCAGCTCGATGCACTCGTTGAGGATGACGCGCCAGGGCACGTCAGGGCAGTGCTGCAATTCGTAAGTGCCTATCCACAGCACGGCATGCTCGACGGGCGAGATCTCGTTCATCTTACGGTCTAAAAGCGGCAGGATGGCGGCGTCCAGCGCATCGGCGTCTTCAATGCAGCCGTGCAGCAAAGCGTCAAAGTGAACAGCATCTGCCTTGTGGAAACCGACCAGGTCGCGCGTGAAGGCATCGATGGCATCGGCTTGATTGCGGCCCACCAGGTGCTGGTAAAGCGCCTGCAGTGCGAACTCGCGGGCGCGAGTCCGGGCTGATTTGTCGGCGGCTTTTTTGACGCCCGTGTCGGTCAGGCCGGTGCGGCTCTGGGGTGGGCGTTTGCTTGCGGCAGTCATGTTCATTTCAGGAAAGATCGTCGAGCAGCATGGCCATTTCGATAGCGACGCGGGCAGCATCGCGGCCTTTTCCGTCTTGCCGGGCCTGGGCCTGAGCAAGGTTTTCAGTGGTCAGGATGGCGTTGGCGATCGGTATCCGGTAGTCCAGCGCCAGCCGCGTGACAGCGGCGCCACTTTCGTTGGCCACCAGCTCGAAGTGATAGGTCTCTCCGCGGATGATGCACCCCAGTGCGATGAGTGCGTCGTAGTTTTCGGTTTCAGCCAGCGCTTGCAAGGCCACCGGCACTTCCAGTGCGCCGGGTACCTTGACATGGTGGATGTGCGCAGCTGCTACGCCGTGCAGTTGCAGCTCGGCGATGCAGGCTGATGCCAGTGCGTTGGTGACACTTTCGTTGAAGCGTGCCTGCACGATGCCGACGGACAGTCCCTGTCCCTTGAGTGGCGCGGCATTGCCTTTGTCTGCTTCAAACACGTTCGATGTCCTTCATGGCTTGTTGATGTAGCCGGCAATTTCCAGGCCATAACCTGTCATGCTGGGCATACGGCGCGGGTTGCCCATGAGTCTCATTTTGTGAACACCGCAGTCGCGCAAAATTTGTGCGCCTATGCCGTAAGAGCGCAAGTCCATGCGGCCACGATCGGGTGCATGGTTGGCTTTGGCCGTGCCTTCAAACTGGGCCAGCAGTTGCGCGCCGCTTTCGCCGCAGTTCAGCAGTACCACCACGCCCCTGCCCTCGGCGGCCACGTGCTGCAGGCTTTGGTCCAGGCTCCAGGAGTGCATGGTGCGGCCGACTTCGAGTGCGTCAAACACCGACAGCGGCTCGTGCACGCGCGCGGCCACAGTTTCGCCGGTGGTCCATTGGCCTTTGACCAGCGCCATGTGCACGCCTTGGCTGGGCTTGTCTTTGAAAGCGTACGCTGTGAATTCACCAAATGCTGTTTGCAGTGGGCGTGTACCTATTTTTTCGATCAATGATTCATGCCGGCTGCGGTGTTCGATCAAATCGGCAATGGTGCCAATCTTCAGGCCATGCACCTCTGCAAAGACCAGCAGGTCGGGCAGCCGCGCCATGGTGCCGTCGTCGTTCATGATCTCGCAGATCACCGATGCCGGTGAGCATCCGGCCATGGCCGCCAGGTCGCAACCGGCTTCGGTGTGGCCAGCGCGCATCAGCACGCCGCCGTCCACCGCTTGCAGCGGGAAGATGTGACCCGGTTGCACCAGGTCGTCGACCTGGGCGTTTTGGGCCACCGCCGCTTGCACCGTGCGGGCGCGGTCGGCGGCTGAAATGCCGGTGCTCACGCCTTCGGCCGCTTCAATCGAGACGGTGAAGGCCGTACCTTTTTTGTCACCGTTGCGCGAGGCCATGGGCGGTAATTGCAGGCGCTCGCAACGTTCACGCGTGAGCGTCAGGCAGATCAGGCCGCGGCCGAAGCGGGCCATGAAGTTGATGGCTTCGGGGCTGACATGGTCGGCGGCCAGCACCAGGTCACCTTCGTTTTCGCGGTCTTCTTCGTCAATCAGAATCACGATCGTGCCGGCCGCCATGTCGGCCACGATGTCTTCAACGGGAGATACTTCAACAGTCATGCAAAGGCTTTCGGAGTGTCCTGGAGCATGCGCTCCACATAGCGGGCGATCAGGTCGATTTCTAGATTGACCGGGCTGCCCGATTGAAGCTGCCCCAAAGCCGTATTCTCGACAGTGTGGGGGATGAGGTTGATGCTGATTTCGCAACCGGTGTCCGGCCCGGTAAGGTCATTCACTCGGTTGACTGTCAGGCTGACGCCGTTGACGGTGATCGAGCCTTTGTAGGCTAAATACTTGCTGATGCCGGCGGGCGCCAGAATACGCAGCTCCCAACTCTCGCCGACCTGCGCGAAGTACGTGACGCTGCCGATGCCGTCAACATGCCCCGACACAATGTGCCCCCCCAGGCGGTCATTGGCGCGCAGCGCTTTTTCGAGGTTGATGGGACCGGGCTCAGACAGGCCGCAGGTTTTGCGCAGCGATTCGGCCGACATGTCGATGGTGAACTGGTTGCGTGCGGCGTCCAGGTTGGTGGCGGTCATGCACGCGCCATTGAGCGCGATGCTGTCGCCAGTGCTGACGTCGTCGAGGTAGCCCGATGGCGTTTCGATGGTCAGTCGATTGCCATGGTCTAAAGAGCTGCCCAGGCGGTGGACAGCGACGATGCGCCCCACGCCGGTGATGATTCCGGTAAACATGCGCTATTTTCGCAGGTAAATGGGCCTGATCGGGCCCGGCTTAAAAAATGCCTCGTCCCAGGACCCGGGCTAGCAGCCTGAAGTCCGGCCCGATGCGCTCGGCAGACATGAATTCGAGGGCTACGGCATCTGCCAAGGCGGGTAGCGCCGCCAGTGCCAGCATGCCCTGACCCGGGCCGAGCAACTTGGGGGCCAGGTAGACCAAAAACTCATCGACCAGACCCTCACGCACCAGTGAGCCGTTGAGCTTGAAGCCGGCTTCCACATGCAGCTCGTTGATTTGCCTTTGCCCGAGGTCGCGCAGCACGGCCGCCAGATCCACCTTGCCGTTGGAGTCCGGCAAGCAGTGCACGCTGGCACCGCGCGCTTGCAGGGCCCGGGTTTTGGCTGCGTCCTGGCTGGCGGTGTAAATCCAGACCTCTCCCGCAGGCGCAAAGATGCGAGCGTTCAGCGGCGTTTGCAGTGCGCTGTCGATGATGATGCGATGCGGCTGACGGCTGCAAGGCACCAGGCGCACATCCAGGCCGGGGTTGTCTTGCAATACGGTGCCTATGCCTGTGAGCACGGCCGAGGCGCGGGCGCGCCAGGCGTGGCCGTCGGCACGGGCCTCGGGCGAGGTGATCCATTGGCTTTGGCCGTTTGCCAGCGCCGTGGTGCCGTCCAGTGAGGCGGCCGTTTTCATGCGCACCCAGGGCGTTTGCCGCAGCATGCGGCTGAAAAAGCCGATGTTCAATTCCCGTGCGGCCGGCTCACCGGCACCTACCTCGACCTCGATGCCGGCAGCGCGCAGACGCTCAAAGCCCCGACCGGCGACCAGCGGATTGGGGTCGGCGATAGAGGCAAGCACCCGGGCGATGCCGGCTGAAATCAGCGCATCGCAGCACGGGCCTGTGCGGCCCTGGTGGGCGCAAGGCTCGAGCGTCACGTAAGCCGTGGCGCCGGCGGTGGTGTGGCCCCGGGCGGCGGCGTCGCGCAGCGCCATCACTTCGGCGTGCGCACCGCCCACGGCCTGGGTGTGGCCCTGACCGATCACCTCACCGCCGGCAGAAACCAGCACGCAACCCACAGCCGGGTTGGGTGCACTGAGGTTTTGGGCCTGACGGGCCAGTTCAAGAGCAAGGTTGATCACTGTGTCAGTTTAGCGTGCAGCCCGGCGCTGTCTGGAAGGGGCAGGCCGGCCTCCAGCAAAGCGCCGGCAGTGCATTGGGTGCTTGAAAATAATTTCTAGGTATTAAAAATATTACAAAAATCCTGATTAATAAGTACTATTTGACTTATGCAACGTGAGCTCATGGGTGTGACTTTGATGGAGTGCCTGGTCGCTTTGGCGATCATGGCCATCTTGAGCGTGTTGGCTGTGCCCAGTTTCAGGGACGTGCTGGCCAGACGCACGGTACTGGTAACGGCTGAAGCCCTGGTTGACGACCTGCGCTTTGCCCGGGCTGAAGCGCTCAAACGCGGCGGCCAGGTGTCGGTGTGCAGCTCCGCCAACGGCCTGTCTTGCAGCCAGAGCGCTGTTTGGGTGGAGGGTTGGATCGTGTTTGTTGACGGTGGTAACGCCGCGGTGGTGGATGGCAGCGATGAGATTTTGCGGGTACAGACGCGTCGGGCGGGGATGGCGTCCTTTGCGGGTGACAACCCGGCCAATGACAAAATTAGTTTCAGCTTCAGGCCCATGGGTATGGCCAGTCCGGCCAGCCAGAGTTTCAAGTTCACACCCGCCGCGCCTGTGCCAGCCAGCAGCCAGCGCTGGGTTTGTATGTCTTCCCAGGGCCGGCCCCGCCTGGCCTCAGCTGGCGCTACCAGTTGCAGTTCATGATGCCAAAGCAGCGCGGTTTCATGCTCATCGAAGTGCTGGTCGCCATGCTCTTGTCGGCCGTGGCTTTGCTGGCTTTGGCCAGCGCCAATACGGCCGCTTTGCGCTTTACCAAGATGAGCCAATACCGCGCCCAGGCCGTGACCTTGGCCGTGGAGATCAGCGAGCGCATGCGTGCCAACCCGGCTGGCTTTGCGGCGCAGGCCTATGACTACAGCGCCAGTTTTACCGCCCAATCAGACAGCCCGGCGCTGCCGGCGCAGCTTTGCAACGCAGGCAACAGCGTTTGCAGCGCCCTTGAGCTGGCGGCCTTGGACCTGGCGCACTGGCGTGTGTTGGCGCGTGCAGCGCTTCCGCAAGGCTCGGTATTTGTCCAAAGGCAGGCTGCTGTCGACGCAGCCGATGTGTGGCTGGCCTGGCGTGACCCGCTGCTGGCAACGGCCGATGAAACCACCACGCCGGCCAAGGAGTGCCCCGCAGGCCTGGCCCTGGGCGACACCAGCATTCGCTGCAGCTATTTCCGGGTTCATCCATGAAGCGGTGGTCTACGCGCTCTGACAGCACAGGCTTTGCCCTGATAGAAATATTGGTGGCGCTGGCCATCGGGCTGGTGGTGGTGGGTGCGGTGCTGGCCTCTTACCTGAGCAATGCTCAAACGGGTCGTTTGCAATCGGCCGTAGCGCAGATGGACGAGGATGCACAGATCGGCTTGCGCATTCTGACGCGCGAATTGCTGATGGCCGGCTATGCATTGCCCACCAGCTTGAATGCGGACACGCGGGTATTTAACCAAAGCGATGTCGGGCGCGCAGTGTTTGGCTGCGACAAAGGGTTTAGCGCAGCGCCTTCTGCCAACCCTTCGACTTGCGCCAACAGTGGCGGAACACCTTCCATTGAAATAGCTTACGAAGTTGATCTCTACAACTCGGTGGTGTCTAACGGTAAGGGAACCGACTGCGCTGGCGTGGCCTTGCCAGCCAGTCAAAACGGGATCACCTTCAACCGCTACGGTGTCGGGAGCAGCACCGCCGGGCGCAGCGAGCTGCGATGCACCAGTGGCAGCAGCACAGTGCCGCTGGTGGACAACGTCGAGCGTTTACAGTTTTGGTACGGTCAATCTGACGGCGGTGCAAGGCCTCAGCTGATTGGCTACACGCAAGCCAGCGGCGCCGATTTCAGCCGTGTCATGAGTGTGCGGGTGTGCTTGCTGATGCGCAGCAGTGAGGCACCAGCCAAAGCAGAAGAGGCCGTCTGGCAGTCTTACCTCGACTGTGACGGGGTTCGCCGTACTGCTGTAGACGGACGCTTGAGGCGCGTTTATTTCAACACCATCGCCTTGCGCAGCAAGACACCCTGATGAGCCGGCGTCACATGGATTTAGCGCGCAGGCAAGGCGCTTCACTCATCATTGTGCTGGTCTTGCTGGTGGTCATCAGCTTGACGTCTGCCGCCAGCTTGCGCAACGCCAGCTCCAATGAGCGGGTCAGCCATAACTTTCGCATGCACTGGCTGGCCGAGCAGTATGCCGAGGCCGCTTTGCGCTATTGCCAGAGCCAACTCTTGCTGGCAGACACCCAACGGGTCAGCAGCTTGCAAGAGTCTGTGCTGTTGGCCATCAGCGCTGCGGCCGTACCCGCTTGGGCCAACCCGCAAACTTGGTCAGGCTCCGGTGGCGCATTCGCATCGCTGACCAGCGTGGCAAAAGCCTTTGTCGAATCCTTAGACAGCGCTTTCTTACCGCAGATGCTGCCCCAGTGCGTGGTGGAGCGGCAGGCGCTGCCCTTGCTGCAAAACGGCGTGTTAGTAGGCAGCGCAGACGTCTACGTCATCACGGCGCGTGGCTTCAGCCCGGATTACCGCGAAATCCGGCCGGGTGTGCGTAGCGGTGCGGTGGTCTGGCTGCAATGTCGTCTGTCTATTCAGCGCGCTGCCCCCGGCGATGCCGGCACGCTGGCAGACCGCGTCTGGATGCGCATCATCAACCCGCCTGCATCATGAAATCTCAAGTTTTTCAAAGCACGCCCTCAGTCCGGCGGTACCGGCTTGCCGGTTTTTCTTTGATCGAATTGCTGGTGGTGCTGGTCATCATGGGTGTGCTCTCAGCGGTGGCGCTGCCCGGTTACACGCGCTATGTACAAAGGGGTCACCGCACTGAAGGCATGGCCGCCTTGCTCGAGGCGCAGCACTTCATGGAGCGTTTCTACAGTGCCAACGGCCAGTACCTGAGTCCGGCAAATGCTGTTCCCCTTCTGCCGCAGCGTCTGCAAGGGATCCCGTCGCAAGGCACCGTGCGCTACCAGCTGAGCGTGCGCGAGGCCACCGTGAACAGCTATGTCCTGCAGGCGGTGCCCGAAGGCAGCATGGCCGGCGATGTTTGTGGCAGTCTGACAATCAACCAGACCGGCCTGCGGGGCGTGTTGAACAGCACCCGCAGCGTGGCTGAATGCTGGCGCTAGGCGGCCAACTCAGTGCCGATTATCTAAATGACCTTAGCGCCTGACCTCGTCAACCAGGTTTTTGAAGTCGTCGATGTCCTCAAAGCTGCGGTAAACACTGGCAAAGCGCACGTAAGCCACTTTGTCGAGTTTCTTGAGCTCGCGCATGACCAGCTCGCCAAGGCGCGTTGAAGGGACTTCGCGCAAACCCAGGTTGAGCAGCTTTTCTTCTATGCGCTCAATGGCCGAGTCCACCTGCTCGGTGCTCACCGGGCGTTTGCGCAGCGCCAGGTTCATGGATTCAAGGATCTTGCTGCGTTTGTACTCAATGCGCCGGCCGTCTTTTTTAACGATGGCCGGGAAGTTGACGTCAGGCCGTTCATAAGTGGTGAAGCGCTTTTCACAGGCGCTGCACTGGCGGCGGCGCCGGATGAAGTCTGCATCCTCAGAAATCCGGGTCTCGACGACCTGGGTTTCAAGGTTGCCGCAAAAAGGACACTTCATCGGTCAAGGGCCATTATTTGTAGACGGGGAAGCGGCTGGTCAGGGCGTGCACCCTGGCGCGCACGGCGTCAATGTTGGCTCTGTCGTGTGGATTGTCCAGCACGTCGGCGATCAGGTGCGCCGTCATGCGCGCTTCTTCGTCCTTGAAGCCGCGGGTGGTCATGGCCGGTGTGCCGATACGCACGCCGCTGGTGACCATCGGTTTTTCAGGGTCGTTAGGAATGGCGTTCTTGTTGATCGTCATGTGGGCGCTGCCCAGAACGGCTTCGGCTTCTTTGCCGGTAATGCCCTTGGCGCGCAAATCGACCAGCATGACGTGGCTTTCGGTGCGGCCGCTGACAATGCGCAGGCCGCGTGATATCAAGGTCTCGGCAACGATCTGCGCGTTCTTGATGACTTGCTGCTGGTAGATCTTGAAGCCGGGCTCCAGAGCTTCTTTGAAAGCAACTGCCTTGGCGGCAATCACGTGCATCAGGGGGCCGCCCTGCAGGCCGGGGAAGATGGCGCTGTTGATGGCTTTTTCGTGCACGGATTTCATCAAAATAATGCCACCGCGCGGGCCGCGCAAGCTCTTGTGGGTGGTCGATGTCACCACGTCGGCGTGCGGCACCGGGTTGGGGTAGACGCCTGCGGCGATCAGGCCGGCGTAATGCGCCATGTCCACCAGAAAAATGGCGCCCACGTCCTTGGCCACTTTGGCAAAACGTGCAAAGTCGATGCCCAGCGAATAAGCCGAAGCGCCGGCGATGATCAGCTTGGGTTTGGATTCATGTGCCTTGCGTTCCATGTCGTCGTAGTCAATCTCTTCTTTGGCGTTCAGGCCGTAGCTGACCACCTTGAACCA
>CAXNEG010000025.1:0-12634 GCA_964201305.1 Polaromonas sp. | reverse complement strand
CTGAACAGTCCATCAGCAAGCACGCCCTCGAAGAGATGGTGGCCCGCCTGCGAAAGAAGTTCAAGGATGTGCAGTCCGAAGGTGATGAAGCGGCGATCAAGTCAGTCTGGGGCCAAGGCTATGAGTTATGCCTGCCGATCAACCTGGCTTGAGCCGCAGCACCCCGGGCCGGCTCAACGCCCAGCGTGCTGCAAAGCGCGCTGGTAGTAACTCAGGTCCATGAACCGGTCCGGCGCAGGTGCTACGCCGCCCCACTGGCCTTCCATTTCGGCGCGTAGCGCGAGCACGTTTTTAAAGCCTTCCATGTTCATGGCGCAGTCCTTGTTCAGGCCGTGGCCGGGTGTGGTCAGCGCTTCTTAGGTCAACTCTGCCTTGGCCTTGTCGAGCTGGAAACTTTTTTGCAAAACGTCCAGCACCTGGGCCCGGTTGGCACTGTTCAAGGTAGCGCGGCAACCATCGATGTAAGCGCCTAAAAACCGCTCCAGCGCACCCGCATTGGCGGCAGCCCAGGGTCGCATCACATAAACACCGCTGGCCTGGTAAGGTCCAAACAAATCAATCGTGCGACCCAGGCTCTTGGCGCCGCGCTCCTTGGCCACAAAAGTCCAAGGCGGGTTGAGCATGGTGGCAGGCCCGGCCGGCGTTTCCAGCGACTTGGTGCGCGCCTCAGTGCCACCCAGAGGGTTGAGCTTGTAGTCCTTGCCATCCACCAGGCCGGCATTTTTGAAAATTTTGCGGCCTATCAAAGCATAAGCCGTGTTGGGTGCATCCACCACAAAGGTCTTGCCGCGCACATCGGCAGCGCGGGTGATATCGGGGCGCACCATCATCTCGTTCATGCCGCCGTCACCGCCGGCAACGATGACTGCGTTTTGTTTGGCAACCTCGATCACGTGCACGGCGTTGTCAACCGCAGCCACGGCGATGTCAAACTTGCCGGCCGCCAGGCCCTCACGCTGCTGCGTAGAGTTGGGCGTGAACTGCAGCTCCGGCTTAATGCCGCGGCGGGCAAAGTCGCCACGCTCCATCGCCATGTAAATAGGAATGTTGCTGGAGCCGCGAAACACATTGATACGCAAAGTCACCGGGTCATTGGGTGGTGGTGGCGCAACGGGCGCCAGGGCGGCGCAACCGGCCAGCAATGTGGTCAGGCCGACCAGCAGAGTCAGAGCCAGGCCGCGAAAAGAAGATGGGGTAGCAGTCATAAAGCGCTCCTTGAAGTAGTTCCATACACAGCCGCAAGCTTTCAGGCTGCCATTGAAATGACCTTAACTGAAACTTGACGCAGCACAAAGATCTGCCTGCGAAATTCAGTTTTCCAGTTTTACCGGGCTGTCAGCCGGGTCGCTGGCGCAAAGTCCGGCTGAGCAGCGCCACCGGCAGCAAACCGACCAGCACTAGGGCCAAGGCGGGCAAGGCGGCCTCGCCCAGGCGCTCGTCGCGCGCCAGCTGGTAAGCCACCACGGCCAGGGTGTCGCTGTTAAAGGGCCGCAGCACCAGGGTGGCGGGCAGCTCTTTCATGACATCGACAAACACCAGCAGGCCGGCGGCCGCCACCGAGCGCTGCAAGAGCGGCCAGTGCACACGGCTGAGCAGCCCGAAGCCGGTGCTGCCCAGCATGCGGGCGCTGTCGTCCAGGCTGGCGGGAATGCGCGAATAGCCGCTTTGCACCGATTGCAGGGCCACGGCACAAAAGCGCACCAGGTAAGCCCACACAATCCCCAGCGCGGTGGCCGTGACCCAGTAGCCCACGCTGGTTTGCGGGGCAGCGGCCTGCAGCCAGCCTACCGGCAGCAAAAGGCCGACCACAATCACGGCGCCCGGCACCGCATAGCCCAAGCTGACGAGTTGCACGGCCGCACGGTTGAGCGCATGCGAGCGATGGCGCACGGCAAAAGCCAGCATCAGCGCGATCGCGGTGGCCAGGGCGGCCGTCAGTCCGGCCAGCCAGACGCTGTTGAAAGACCACTGCACAAAGGCGCCCCAGGCAAGCTCATGCCATCCCGCCACCAAGGGCCGCAGCATAAATGCGACAGGCAACACAAAACCCAGCGCGACCGGCAGCGCGCACACCAGCCAGGCCGCCATTGCTTGCCGCCCGCCCAGCTGCGTTGGCAAGGCGTCTGCCGCACCGGCGCGCCCGCCCCGGGCGACCGCAAAGCGCAGGCGCTGCTGGGCACCGCGTTCCAGTTTGAGCAAGAGCGCCACCACCACCAGCAGCACGGTGGCCAGTTGCGCGGCGGCCATGCGGTTGTCCATGCTGAGCCAGGCTTTGTAAATGCCGGCCGTGAAGGTCTGAATGCCAAAGTAGCTGGACACACCAAAGTCTGCGAGCGTTTCCATCAGCGCCAGCGCCACGCCTGCCGCCACCGCCGGCCGGGCCAGCGGCAGGGCCACTTCGCGTATGCGGCGCGACAAGGGCGCGCCCAGCAGGCGGGCCGCCTCCATGAGCTGCACCGCCCGCTCGCTCAGCGCCGTGCGCGCCAGCAGGTACACATAGGGGTAAAGACAGACTGTGAACACCAGCACCGCACCGCCCAGGCTGCGCACCTCGGGCAAAAGCCGGCCCTGCCAGCCGAAGGCCTGGCGCAAGCCCACTTGGAGCGGCCCGCCATATTGCAAAAAGTCAGTGTAGGCGTAGGCCACCACATAAGCCGGCATGGCCAGCGGCAAAAGCAGCGCCCATTCAAAAGTGCGCCGGCCGGCAAAGTCGAACAAAGTCACCATCACGGCGGTGCCCATGCCCAGCGTGGCCACCCCGGCAGCCACGCACAGACACAGCACCAGCGTGGTGGCGGCGTAGTCCGGCAGCACGGTACGGCCCATTTCCTGCAGCAGCATCCAGGCCGGCCCGTCGAGTTGTGCCCACGACAGCGCGATCGACAGCACAGGCAAGGTCAGCGCCAGCACCAGGCCAAAAAGCAGTGCAGAGGGTAAAAAACGACGAAGCATGGGTTCCAGAACGGTAGCCGGTAAAGGCTGGCAAGTGCAAATGAGAATTGTAAGCATCTACAATCGGCAGCATGTTTTTGGATGTCTCCCAGCTCAGCGTTCACTACGCCGGCCGCAGCCAGCGGGCGGTCGATAAGGTGTCTTTCACCCTGCAGGCCGGCGAGATCGGCGTGCTGATAGGCCCCTCCGGCTGCGGCAAAACCACGCTGCTGCGCGCCGTGGCCGGGCTGGAGCGCGCCAATGCCGGCAGCATCCGGCTGGCCGGCGACATGGTCAGCAGCTCGCTTGAGCATCTGCCCGCCGAGTCGAGGCGCATCGGCATGGTGTTTCAGGACTACGCGCTGTTTCCGCACCTGGATGTGGCGCGCAACGTGGGTTTTGGCCTGACGCACCTGGCGCCCGCTGAGCGGAGCGCGCGTGTGCAGGAATCGCTGGCGCTGGTGGGCTTGGCCCAGAGCGGCCATTTACATCCGCACCAGCTCTCGGGCGGGCAGCAGCAGCGTGTGGCGTTGGCCCGGGCGCTGGCGCCCAAGCCACGTCTGTTGCTGCTTGACGAGCCCTTTTCCAACCTGGACGTGGACTTGCGCGAACGCCTGGCCCATGAAGTGCGCGGCATTTTGAAAGCTGCCGGCGCCACCGCGCTGTTTGTCACGCACGACCAACTGGAAGCTTTTGCCATCGGCGACCGTATCGGCGTGATGCACGAAGGCCGCTTGCAGCAATGGGACGAAGCCTACGCGCTGTACCACCGGCCGGCCACCCGTTTCGTCGCAGAATTCATTGGCCATGGCGTGTTTGCGCATGCGCAGATTTCGCTGCGCGAGTCGCAGGTGGTGGTTTCTACTGCGCTGGGCGATCTCAAGGACATGGAAGAGTGTCCCCTGCCCGGCGCTTATGCCGATGGCTTGTGCGATGTGCTGCTGCGCGCCGACGATATCGTGCACGACGACGCCTCAACCGTCAAAGCGCAGATTTTGCGCAAGGCCTTTCGCGGCTCTGAATTTTTATACACCCTGCGCCTGCAAAGCGGCGAAACCGTCATGGCGCACGCGCCCTCTCACCACAACCACGCCCTTGGCGAATGGATAGGCATACGGGCTGAGGTGGACCACGTGGTGACATTCCCACGCGAGCTGAGCTAAGAGCCCAGACACGGGGAGATGGATCCCCGCCTTCGCGAGGATGACGGATCGGGCGTTTCGTCTTCGGTGTGTTCGCCGTCATTCCTACGCAGGCAGGAATCCATCCCTTTAGGCCTTGCGCGAGCGCAAGTTATCGACTTCACGCTGCAGGTCGCCGGCCCAGGTGCGGCGGTTACGGCCCTGGGACAGGGAGGGGCTGCCGACTGTGACTTCGGCCAACAGGCCGCGCGCGCTGAGCGTGCGCCAAAGCGAAGCAACCAGGGTGTCGTCATCAATGAAACGTGGCGCCATACTGATCTGCCCGCTGTGCCGGTCCACAAAACGCAGGGCCATCGGCTGCACCGGCACGTTGGCGGTGATGGCGGCCTGGATCAAGTTGGCATGAAATGGTTTGAGCGTCAGGCCGTCACCCGTGGTGCCTTCGGGAAAGACCGCCAGCACCTGACCATCCTGCAAATGCGCCACCATGTGATGCACCACGCGGTGCGCATCGCGCCGCGACTCACGCTCAATGAACAAGGTTCCCGCACCTGTGGCCAGCGTGCCGACCAGCGGCCAGCGCTGCACCTCAGACTTGGAGACAAAACGGCAATAGCCGGTGGAGTGCATGACCAGAATATCCAGCCAGGAGATGTGATTGGACACCAGCAGCACCGGCCCCGTGGCCAAAGGCTCACCCTGGACCACCAGTTCAATGCCGCTGATGTGCAGCATGCGGCGTGCCCAGGCCTGCACATGCAGACCGCGTTCGTGCGCAGACAACTTATGAAAATGCCTGCGTATGGTGACAAAGCCCGAAAGAATGTGCCAAAACGCCCGGCTCAGCTTGTAGCCAATGCGCAGCGAGCTCACCGGCGGCCTTCCTGATGCCTACGCGCTGAGGGCCGCACACGCTGCATTTCAACTTGCTTCATAAGCCAGCTGGCCGCCCACCACCGTCCAGCGCACACGCACCGGCAGCTCGTAGCCCGAAAACGGTGTGTGCTTGCCCTGGCTGCGCAAGGCCGAGGGCTCCACCGTCCAGGGCTGGTTCAGGTTGAACACGCACACATCGGCCACGCCACCCTTGAGCAACTGACCGGCACTGGCTTGCAGCGTGCCCAGCGATGAGCCCAGCACACGGGCCGGCTCGCTGGTCAGCACGGCCAGCGCGCGCGCCAGGCCGGCGCCACTGTCATCGCCCCATTTGCAGGCCAGCCCCAGCAGCAGCTCCACCCCGGTCGCGCCGGGTTCGGCCTCGGCAAAGGGCAAAGTCTTGGCGTCCTCGTCGACCGGCGAATGGTCGGACACCAGCGCGTCCACCGTACCGTCTAGCAAGCCCTGGCGCAGCGCGTCGCGGTCGCGCTGCTGGCGCAGCGGCGGGTCCAGCCGCATGCGGCTGTCAAAGTAGCCAATGTCGGTATCGGTCAGGTGCAGGCTGTTGATGCTGACGTCGCAGCTGACAGGGAGCCCGTCGGCCTTGGCGCGCGCCACCAGCGCCAGCCCGGCGGCACTCGAGATGCGGCACAAATGAACCCGCGCGCCGGTGGCACGCACCAGCTCGAAGATGGTGTGCAGCGCAATCGTCTCGGCGGCCACCGGCACACCGGGCAATCCCAGCCGTGTGGCCAGCGCACCGCTGGCGGCCACGCCCTTGCCCAGATGCATGTCCTGCGGACGCAGCCACACAGTAAAACCAAAGCTGGCGGCATATTGCAGCGCACGCTGCAAGACCTGTGTGTCTTCCAGCGGCACCTCGGCCTGGCTGAAACCGACACAGCCGGCTTCGGTGAGTTGCGCCATTTCAGTCAGCGCGGTGCCGCGCAGACCACGCGTCAGCGCACCCAGCGGAAAGACGCGCGACTGGTGCAGTTTTTCGGCGCGGAACTTGAGCATCTCGACCAGGCCCGGCTCGTCCAGCACCGGGTCGGTGTCGGGCGGGCACACCAGGCTGGTGACACCCCCTGCCACGGCGGCGGCCAACTCGCTTTGGAGCATACCTTCGTGTTCATGGCCAGGCTCGCGCAGACGCACCGACAAATCGATCAGCCCGGGGGCGACCAGGCAGCCGCTGGCGTCCATGGTTTTGTTGGGCACAAAGTCAGCCGGCACAGCACCGATGCTGACAATGCGGCCGGCAGCAATCGCAAGGTCGGCGACCTGGTCAAACCCACTGGCGGGGTTGATGACACGGCCGTTTTTGATCAGGATTTTCATTTTTTCAGACGTGAAAATAAAAAATTAACTCAGGCAGAAGCAGAACGCAAGCGCACATGTCCCCGGCCAGCCAGGGCCGCGGAACCGGCTTAGCCGGGCCGCAGGCGCAGCGGCCCCCTCGGGAGGCAGCGAACCACACGCAGTGGGGAGCGTGGGGGCCACACTCATGGTTCATTTCCAGCGACGATGCTCATCACGGCCATACGCACCGCGATGCCAAAGGTGACTTGCGGCAAGATGACACTTTGCGCGCCGTCGACCACCGCCGAGTCGATTTCGACACCGCGGTTGATCGGGCCCGGGTGCATGACGATGGCGTCCGGCTTGGCCAGCTGGAGTTTTTCAGGTGTCAGGCCAAAGCTCTTGAAATACTCCTGGCTGCTGGGCAGCAAGGCGCCCGACATGCGTTCGTTTTGCAGGCGCAGCGTGATGATGACATCCGCCCCGCGAATGCCTTCTTCGAGCGTGTGGCACACGCGCACGCCCATTTGCGCCATGTCCGAAGGCACCAGCGTCTTGGGGCCGACCACGCGCACTTCAGCGCAGCCCAGCGTGGTCAGCGCATGAATGTCCGAGCGCGCCACCCGCGAATGCAGCACGTCACCGACGATGGCCACGGTCAGGTTACTGAAGTCTTTCTTGTAGTGGCGGATGGTGTACATGTCGAGCAGGCCCTGCGTCGGGTGCGCGTGGCGGCCGTCACCGGCATTGATGACATGCACATGCGGCGCCACATGCTGGGCGATCAGGTAAGGCGCGCCCGACTCGCTGTGGCGCACGACAAACATGTCGGCGGCCATGGCGCTGAGGTTGGCAATGGTGTCGAGCAGCGACTCGCCCTTGGAGGCCGAGGAGCGGGCGATGTCCAGGTTGATGACATCGGCCGACAGGCGCGTGGCGGCAATCTCAAAGGTGGTGCGTGTGCGGGTGGAGTTTTCAAAGAACAGGTTGAACACACTCTTGCCGCGCAGCAGCGGCACTTTTTTGACTTCGCGGTCGCTCACACTGACAAAGTTGGCGGCGGTGTCCAGAATCTGCGTCAGCGTGGCCTTGGGCAGGCCTTCGGTGGAGAGCAAATGGATCAGCTCGCCGTGCTTGTTGAGTTGGGGGTTTCGTCGGTACAACACGCTTAGCCCTCCTGAACTTGAAAACTAAACTGGCCGGTCTCAGAGCGGGCCAGTTGCAGCGACTGCGTGGCCGGCAAGGCCATGCGCGCCATCGCCAGATCAGCTTGCACCGGCAACTCGCGCCCGCCACGGTCCACCAGCACAGCCAGCTTGACGCTGGCCGGGCGCCCGTAGTCAAACAGCTCATTGAGCACGGCGCGGATGGTGCGGCCGGTGTAGAGCACATCGTCGAGCACAATCAGGTGCGCACCGTTGACTTCGAAGGGCAGCTGGGTGGCGCCGCTGGCGGCCAGGCCACGGCTGGAAAAATCGTCGCGGTGCATGGCCGATGACAACACGCCGATCTCATCGCTCAAGCCCAGGTCTTTTTGAAGCCGTTCGGCCAGCCAGGCGCCACCGGAGGCCACACCCACCAGACGGGGCGGCGTGGGCGATGCCGCGATCAGTTGCTGCATGCTGCGCAAAAGCTCGAGGTAGAGCGCCTCGGCATTGAGGGTCAGGTTGCTCATGGCGCACCCAGGAGGCCATGGACGGCATTGGTCTTCATGCAAGACTCCTTAAAAATTGCTCAAGAATTATGCAGGCAGAGGCGGCATCGGCATCTTGCGCGCCCAGGCTGTGCGCCTCGGTGGTGCTGTAGCGCTCGTCCACCTCAAACACTTCCAGACCAAAACGCCCGCGCAGCTGGCGTGCAAATTTTTGCGCACGGGCGGTGTTTTCATGCGGCGCGCCATCGGGGTGAAAAGGCACGCCGACCACCAGCGCGTCGGGTTGCCATTCTTGGATGCGCTCGGCAATCGGCGCAAAACGCGCGTCGCCCAGGGCCGTGATACTGGTCTGTGGCGTGGCGGTGCGGGTCAGGCGGTTGCCGCTGGCGACCCCGGTGCGTTTGAGCCCGAAATCAAAAGCCAGAAAGGTTTGCACATGGGGGGCCAGGGTGATGGCAGCCCCGGCGTTCATGCGTGGCCAGCCTCTGGCGAGAGCATCCAGCGCTGCAGACCGAGCAGCAGCAAGGCCTTGTCGTAGCGCTGATCGACGGGCGTGTCAAAAATAACGGCGGGATCAGCTGCCACAGTGAGCCAGCTGTTTTCGGAGATTTCAGACTCCAGCTGCCCCTCGCCCCAGGCCGCATAACCCAATGACACAAACACCCGGCGCGGGCCTGCCCCGGTGGACAGCGCTTCCAGCACGTCTTTGGAGGTTGTCATCTCCAACCCGCCGGGGATGGTCATGGTGGAGGCATAAACCGATTCGCTGCCCGGCAGCATGCATTCGTGCAGTACAAAACCACGTTCGGTCTGTACCGGCCCGCCATGAAATACCGGCGCGGCCTTCAAGTCGTCTCGCCGCAGTGGCAACTCGACCTTGTCAAACAGGCTTTTGAGGCTGATGTCACTGGGTTTGTTGATCACGAGGCCCAGGGCACCGCGTTCGCTGTGCTCGCACATGTAGACCACGCTGCGCACAAAGGGCTCGTCATTCAAGCCCGGCATGGCGATCAGGAAGTGATGCGTGAAGTTGATCGGTTCGAGATCCAGGGCCATAAACATGATTTTACGCTGACGGCGCCGGGCTGCGTCCACTGCCGCCGCCCAGCTAACATCTGGCCCATGAGCAAACCCTACGATCGCGGTCTGGTCTGGTTTCGCCGCGACCTGCGCGCGCACGACCACGCCGCCCTGCACCACGCCCTGAGCACCTGCCGACAGGTGTTTTGCCTGTTTGTCTTCGACCGCGAGATTCTGGACGGGCTGCCGCGCGCGGACCGGCGTGTCGAGTTCATCTGGCACACACTGGTCGAGCTGGATGCAGCACTGGCAGCGCTGGCGCTGCCGCACGGTGTGCCCGGGGCCGGACTGATCGTGCTGCACGACGCGGCACGCAGCGCTGTAGTGCAGCAAGCACTGAAGCTGGGTGTGCAAGCGGTATTCACCAACCATGACGACGAGCCGCAGGCCCTGACCCGGGATGCCGATGTGGCGGCCGGTTTATCCGCCAAAGGGGTGGGCTTTCACAGCTTCAAAGACCATGTGGTGTTTGAACGCAGCGAGCTTCTGACGCAAGCCGGCAAGCCCTACGGCGTTTTCACGCCTTACAAAAACGCCTGGCTCAAAAAGGTGGACAGCTACCACCTGCAAGCCCACTCCGTGGCGCCGCACGCCGGTGCACTGGCCGGCAAGCCGGCCGGCACGCCCCCCATGCCCACGCTGGCCGACATGGGTTTTGAAAAGACCAACCTGGAGGCCATGAAGCTGCCTACCGGCATAGCGGGCGGCGCGCAGCTTTACCAAGAGTTCCTCGAGCGCATCGACCTGTATGAAGACACGCGCAACTTTCCGGCCGTCAAAGGGCCGAGCTACCTGGGCGTGCATCTGCGTTTTGGCACAGTGTCCATCCGCGAGCTGGCGGCCGAAGGCTTGAAGCGCCAGGACGGCGGCAGCGCGGGCGCGGCGGTGTGGCTGAGCGAGCTGATCTGGCGCGACTTTTATGCACAGATCCTCAGCAATTTCCCGCGCGTGGCCGGGGCTTCTTTCAAGCCCGACTACGACGCCATCGCCTGGGAAACCGGGCCGGCGGCCGATGCCCTGTTTGTCGCCTGGTGCGAAGGCCGCACCGGCTATCCGTTGGTGGACGCGGCCATGGCGCAGATCAACCAGAGCGGCTACATGCACAACCGCCTGCGCATGGTGGCGGCCTGCTTTTTGATCAAAGACCTGGGCATTGACTGGCGCCGCGGCGAAGCTTACTTTGCCGAAAAACTCAATGACTTTGATTTGTCAGCCAACAACGGCGGCTGGCAATGGGCGTCGAGCAGCGGCTGCGACGCACAGCCATACTTTCGCATCTTCAACCCGGTCAGCCAGAGCCTGAAGTTTGACCCCGAGGGCAAGTTCATCCGCAAATACCTGCCGCAGCTCGCCGGTCTGCAGGGCAAGGCGCTGCACAGCCCGTGGGAGGCTGCGCCGCTGGAGCTGGCAGCAGCTGGTGTGGAACTTGGGAAAAATTATCCGCTGCCGCTGGTGCGGCATGACCAAGCGCGGTTGCGCACGCTAGAGCGCTACGCGGTGGTCAAAAAATCGGGGGAATGAGCCGGCAACGGCCGTCTCAGATTTGCACCATTTCAAAATCTTCCTTGCGCGCGCCGCATTCCGGGCAAGTCCAGTTCATGGGCACATCGGCCCAGAGCGTGCCGGGCGCAATGCCGTGATCCGGCTCACCGGCGGCCTCGTCATAGAGCCAGCCGCAAATCAGGCACATCCAGGTGGTCGTAGGAGAAGTGGTCACAGGGCAAAGACTTTCGCGAATAGAATCCGGACATTGTATCGGTGAGGGCATGCTTGTTTGCCAACTCTTTCACCGCCTCAGCCACCCTCATTCATGGCACCAGTTCACATTTCTCCCACCGACTCTGAAGCGCCCGGACCGCAAGACGAAGACAGCGCACCGGCCTGCGTCATGAGCTTTAACGCCAACGACCCCAGCGGCGCCGGTGGTTTGTCTGCTGACGTCCTGGCCATTTCATCGGCCGGTGCCCACGCGCTGGCGGTGGTGACCGGCGCCTATTCGCGAGACACCGCGGAAATCCTGGACCACTTTGCTTTTGACGAAGATGCGGTTGCCGAGCAGGCGCGTGCCGCGCTCGAAGACATGCCGGTGGCCGCCATCAAGGTGGGCTTTGTCGGCAGCACTGAAAACGTCAGCGCCATCGCTGAGATCGCCTCTGACTACGCCGACGTGCCGCTGGTGGCCTACATGCCCAACTTGTCATGGTGGGATGAAACCGAGCTGGACAGTTACCTGGACGCCTTTCGCGAGCTCATGCTGCCGCAAACCACTGTGCTGATCGGCAACCACAGCACCTTGTGGCGCTGGCTGCTGCCCGAGTGGGCTGGCCAAAGCAGCCCGAGCCCGCGCGACATCGCCAAAGCGGCAGGTGAATTGGGCGTGCCCTACACCCTGGTCACCGGCATCCCGGGCGCCGACCAGGCCATTGACAACGTGCTGGCCTCACCGCAAAACGTTTTGTACAGCGAAAAATTCGAACGCTTTGAGGCCAGTTTTGCCGGCGCCGGTGACACCTTGAGCGCCGCATTGTCTGCGCTGCTGGCCAACGGCCATGACCTGCAAAGCGCCACCGCCGAAGCCCTGACCTTTCTGGACCAAAGCCTGAGCGCCGGCTTTCAACCCGGCATGGGCCATTTGGTGCCCGACCGCATGTTCTGGGCCCAGGCTGAAGACGACGAAAATCCTGACGACCCCACCACCCCCTTGGCTTTAAGCCCCACTTTCGATGTCGATCCCCATGCCACCAAACACTGACGCCCTCACGCCATCCCGCAACGACATCTTGTTCGAACGCGCTAAACGGGTGATCCCCGGCGGCGTCAACTCCCCTGTGCGCGCCTTCAAGGCTGTGGGCGGTACGCCGCGCTTTGTGCAACGCGCGCAGGGCGCTTATTTCTGGGATGCCAACGGCCAGCGCTACATCGACTACATCGGCTCCTGGGGCCCGATGATCCTGGGCCACGGTCATCCGGCGGTGCTGCAAGCTGTGCAAAAAGCGGCACTTGACGGTTTTTCATTCGGCGCGCCGACCGAACGCGAGGTCGAGTTGGCCGAAGAAATCATCAAGCTGGTGCCTTCCATCGAGATGATCCGCCTGGTCAGTTCGGGCACCGAAGCGGCCATGAGCGCGCTGCGCCTGGCGCGCGGCGCTACCGGCCGCAGCAAGATCATCAAATTCGAGGGCTGCTACCACGGCCACGCGGACGCGCTGCTGGTCAAGGCCGGCTCGGGCCTGGCCACCTTCGGCAACCCGACCAGCGCCGGCGTGCCGCCCGAAGTGGTTCAGCACACGCTGGTGCTGGAGTACAACAACGTGGCTCAGCTCGAAGAGGCCTTTGCGCTGCACGGCAAAGAACTGGCCTGCCTGATGATCGAGCCAATTGCCGGCAACATGAACTTTGTGCGCGCCAGTGTGCCCTTCATGAAGCGCTGCCGCGAACTCTGCACGCAGTACGGCGCGCTGCTGGTGTTTGACGAAGTCATGACCGGTTTTCGCGTGGCCCTGGGCGGCGCGCAAAGCGTGTACGCCAAGCTGATCCCCGGCTTTGAGCCCGACATGACGGTGATGGGCAAAGTGATTGGCGGCGGCATGCCGCTGGCGGCCTTTGGCGGCAAAAAAGGCGTGATGGAGCAACTCGCGCCACTGGGCCC
>CAXNEG010000024.1:0-12990 GCA_964201305.1 Polaromonas sp. | reverse complement strand
TTGTCAACCGTGTCGCCGACCAGGGTCTGGTAATCAATCATCAGGCGCGGCGGCACGCCGAACTCGGCCTCGACACCGGCCAGGTCGCGCCGGCGCTCGTTCATGGTGTCAATGACAGTGATGTGCTGGTCCACCAGCTGGCTCAGGTCTTTGTCGCCGCTGGAGATGATCACCTCAATGCCTTGCAGCGAGCCGATGCAGGCCAGCGTGCCGATCACGTCGTCGGCTTCAACGCCCGGCACGCTGAGCACCTTCCATCCCATCAGTTGGACCACCTCGTGAATGGCCTCCACCTGGCTGCGCAAGTCGTCCGGCATGGCGGAGCGCTGCGCTTTGTAAGCCGGAGAAAGCGCATCGCGAAAGGTCGGGCCTTTGGCATCAAAAACGCACACCGCGTAGTCCGCCTGCACATCCTTGCGCAGCTTTTGCATCATGTTGATCATGCCGCGGATGGCACCGGTGGCCGGGCTGGTCGGGTCGCCGGCCACCACGCGCAAGTCGGGCATGGCGTGAAAGGCGCGGTACAGGTAGCTGGAACCATCTACCAGCAGCAAGGTTTGGGAATCGGTGGTCATGTGCAGCGATTGTCGGGGATTTAAGAGGGGTCCGGATGCCAGGCTTGCCACCAGCCGCGCCCCGCCTACAATGATCCTATGCAACACTGTCACCGCCCCTATTTGCTGGCTGCTCTGGTGGTTTTGGGTGCGGCTTCGGCCGGCGCCCAAACAACGGCTGCACCCCCTGCCAACACCCCGCCAGTGAGCAAGCCGGGCGACAAAGCCACTGGCCGTCCGGACCCCAGCATTGAGCGCATCCGCACCCAAGACGGCGGCTCGCGCATTGACGAGCTGCGTGTAGGCGGCGAAACCCAGAGCATCACCGTGCAGCCGGCCGCAGACATGCCGGCTTACGAAGTGCGCCCCATGGATGCATCGCGCAACGGCAGTGGCGCCACCTCGGACAAAGGCAGCGCCGGCGCCCGCTTCTGGAATATCCTGAAGTTCTAAAGCCCTGCGTGGCCTGCCCCTGACAGCGTCCTTTTTTTCTTTTCCAGTTATCCGGGTTTCAGCATGGCCGTTTTCTCCGAGGTCTCCTTTGACGAGGCCAGCGCTTTTCTCAAGGCGCTGGGCCTGGGTCAGCTGCAAGACATTCGGGGATGCACCGGCGGCATCGAAAACACCAACTACTTTGTAGACACCGACCAGGGCGAGTATGTCCTGACGCTGTTTGAACGGCTGCGCTTTGAGCAGTTGCCTTTTTACCTGCAGTTCATGAAGCATCTGGCCGGCCGCGGCATTGCCGTGCCCGACCCACAGACGGCGCCACCGGCGCCAGCCATCCTGACAAAACCCCGCAAAGCGGTGCCCGCGGTCCAAGCGCCATTGCTCAGCCAGCCCGAATTGAGCGATGTACGGCCCGGCGAGATACTGCACCGGCTCAAAGGCAAGCCGGCGGCTGTGGTCAATAAGCTGCGCGGCAGCAGCGAGCTGGCACCGCAGGCGGCACACTGCACGGCAGTTGGCGACATGCTCGCCCGCATGCACCTGGCAGGCCGCGATTTTGCGATGCAGCAGCCCAATCTTCGCGGGCTGGCCTGGTGGAACGAGACGGTGCCGGTGGTGCTGCCCTTTCTGAGCGACCCCCAGCGCACACTGATTCTGGGCGAGCTGGCTTTTCAGAACCATGTGGCTGCATCGTCGGCCTACCGCGCCTTGCCGCGTGGTCCGGTGCATGCCGATTTGTTTCGCGACAACGTCATGTTTGAGACCGACGGCAGTGGCGGGCACAGCGCCACGCTGACCGGATTTTTTGATTTTTACTTTGCCGGTTGCGACAGCTTTTTGTTTGACATTGCAGTTTGCCTGAACGACTGGTGCATCGACCTGGCCACCGGGCAGGACGATGCGCTGCGCGCCGGTGCGCTGCTGTCGGCTTACCAGGCGGTGCGCCCCCTGACTTTGCAAGAACGTCATTTGCTGCCGGCCATGCTGCGCGCCGGCGCACTGCGTTTTTGGACATCCCGCTTGTGGGACTTTCACCTGCCGCGTGACGCCGCGATGCTCAAAGCCCACGACCCCGAGCATTTTGAACGCGTGCTGCGTCAGCGTCTGGTGCCCGGCTTTGCGCTGGCCTCTTAATGCCGGCCGAGCACCCCTAACACCCCCTAACTCAAACTGACACCACGGCCATGAAACTCAACATTGTTCCGGCGCGCACTGGCATTACCTGGGCCAAGTTGGGCGTGCAGACTTTTTTCAAACAACCACTGGCGCTGGCGGGCTTGTTTTTCATGTTCATGGCAGTGCTCTCGGTGGCTGCATTTTTGCCCTACCTGGGCAGTGCGCTGGCGCTGGCACTGCTGCCCGCTGCCACACTGGGGCTGATGGCCGCGACATTGGAGTCAACGCGCGGAAATTTCCCTATGCCCTCGATATTGATCAGCGCCTTCAGAGCCGGTCAGCAGCGCAAACGCGCCATGCTCATGCTCGGACTGATGTACGCCGTGGCTTTTCTGGCCATCATGGGGCTGACCTTTCTGATTGACGGCGGGCAGTTCGCCAGGCTTTACCTGCTGGGCGGCAAGATCAGCGAAGAGTTGGTCTCGCAACCTGACTTTCAGATGGCCATGTGGGCCGCCATGCTGCTGTACCTGCCGCTGTCGCTCTTGTTTTGGCATGCGCCCGCGCTGGTGCACTGGCACGGCGTGTCGCCCGCCAAAAGTTTGTTTTTCAGCTTCATGGCCTGCTATAAGAATTTCGGTGCATTGACCGTGTTTGCCATCGTCTGGGTGGCTCTGTTTTTCGCCATGGCTTTGGTGGTGGCCTTGCTCGCCACCTTGCTGGGCAACCCGGAATTTGCCGGCGTGGCGATGTTTCCGGCCGCCATGCTGATGGTGTCTATGTTTTTCACCTCTTTGTATTTCACCTTTCGTGACAGCTTTGTCGCCGACGAAGACAGCCCGGAGTCTGCTGCCCATACCGTGGACATCAGTGCCTGATTCATTTTTTGAAAGCACCTCATGCGCGCCAACACCATTTTGCAAACCATCGGCAACACGCCCCACGTTCGCATCAACCGCCTGTTCGGCCCTGAGGCCCAGGTCTGGATCAAGTCCGAACGCAGCAACCCGGGCGGCTCCATCAAGGACCGCATTGCACTGGCCATGGTCGAGGCGGCCGAGCAAAGCGGCCAGCTCAAGCCCGGCGCGACCATCATCGAGCCGACCTCCGGCAACACCGGCGTGGGCCTGGCGATGGTGGCCGCTGTCAAAGACTACCCACTGATTCTGGTGATGCCCGACAGCATGTCTGTGGAGCGCCGCCGCCTGATGCTGGCCTACGGCGCCAGCTTTGACCTGACACCGCGTGAAAAAGGCATGAAGGGCGCCATTGCCCGCGCCGAAGAACTCGCCGCCGGCATCCCCGGCGCCTGGATTCCTCAGCAGTTTGAAAACCCTGCCAACATCGAGGTACACGTGCGCACCACGGCGCAGGAGATCCTGGCCGACTTCCCCGAAGGTCTGGACGCCATCATCACTGGCGTGGGCACGGGCGGCCATGTTACCGGTGTGGCGCAGGTGCTCAAAGCCCAATGGCCGCAACTCAAGGTGTTTGCGGTCGAACCCAGCCAGAGCCCGGTCATCAGCGGCGGCGCGCCTGCACCCCACCCGATACAGGGCATTGGTGCGGGCTTCATCCCCAAGAATTTGCACACGGGCTTGCTTGACGGCGTGATCCAGGTCGACGCCGAGCCGGCCCGCGAGATGGCGCGCCGAAGCGCCCGCGAAGAGGGCATGCTGGTGGGCATCTCCAGCGGCGCCACACTGGCGGCCATCGCGCAAAAGCTGCCCGAGCTGCAGTCCGGTGCGAAGGTGCTGGGTTTCAACTACGACACGGGTGAGCGCTACCTGTCGATTGAAGGTTTTTTGCCGACCGAGTAAGGCTGGCGCCTTTCAGCTCACGATGGTGAGCTTCGCCACGCTCAGCGCCAGCCACTTGACGCCATGGCGCGTGAAGTTGATTTGGGCACGGGCATCGTCGTCCGTGCCTTCCAGCATCTGAACCCGGCCCTCGCCAAACTTGGCGTGAAAAACTTCGTTCCCAACCTTGAGGCCGTGCGCAGCGGCATTTTTTTGCGGCGGAACAGGCGGATTGGCAAAGCGCTCGACGCCACCGGCCGTCTTGGCGCGCGCGGCATAGGCATTGGCAGCCCAGTCGCTGCGCCCGCCCGCACTGCCCACACCCCCGAAGCCGGCGCCAAAGCCCTGGTTTGTAGGGGTGATCCATTTCAGAGCGGCTTCAGGCAGCTCGTCAAAAAAGCGGCTTTTCAGGTGGTAGCGCGTTTGCCCGTGCAGCATGCGCGTTTGCGAGTGGCTCAGGTACAGGCGCTCGCGCGCGCGCGTGATCGCTACGTACATGAGGCGGCGCTCTTCTTCCAGGCCGTCGCGGTCGCTCATGGCGTTTTCGTGCGGGAACAGACCTTCTTCCATGCCGGTGATGAAGACGCAATCAAACTCCAGCCCCTTGGACGAGTGCACCGTCATCAGCTGCACCGCGTCCTGGCCGGCCTGCGCCTGGTTGTCGCCGGACTCCAGCGCAGCGTGCGTCAAAAAGGCGGCTAGCGGCGACAGGGTCTCCCCGGTTTCGGCGTCGGGTGCCAGCGGTGTGTCGAGCAGCGGCGCGTCCGGGTCCAGACCCTGGCTGGCCGGTGATTGCGCGAGCGGTGACTGCCCCACCGGGTAGCCATGCTCGTCCACCGGCAAGGCCACGGCGTCTCGGCCAAAGCCTTCCTGACTGACAAAAGACTCAGCCGCATTGACCAGCTCGCCCAAGTTCTCCAGCCGGTCCTGGCCTTCTTTTTCAAGCCGGTAATGCTCCAGCAGCCCGCTGTGCTGCAGCACCAGTTCGATGATTTCGCGCAGCGTCAAGCCGCTGGTCTGCTCGCGCAGCACGTCGAGCTTGGCGACAAAAGCGCCTAAGTTGGCGCCGGCTTTGCCACTGACGGCACTGACCGCGTCGCTCATGGAGCAGCCGGCGGCGCGGGCAATGTCTTGCAACTGCTCGATGCTGCGCGCGCCGATGCCCCGCGGCGGAAAGTTCACCACGCGCAAAAAACTGGTGTCGTCGTGCGGGTTCTCGAGCAGGCGCAAGTAGGCCAGCGCGTGTTTAATTTCGGCACGCTCGAAAAAGCGCAGCCCGCCATAAACACGGTAGGGCACGCCGGCGTTAAAAAGCGCGGTTTCCATCACCCGGCTTTGCGCGTTACTGCGGTAGAGCAAGGCGATTTCCTTGCGCTCGCGGCCATCACGCACCAGTTGCTTGACCTCGTCAACAAACCATTGCGCTTCGGCAAAGTCACTGGTGGCCTCATAAACACGCACCGGCTCACCGGGGCCGGCTTCGGTGCTGAGGTTCTTGCCCAGGCGCTTAGTGTTGTGGCTGATCAGCGCGTTGGCCGAATCGAGAATATTGCCGAAGCTGCGGTAATTGCGCTCGAGCTTGATCTGCTGCTCGACCTGGAACTCGCGCACGAAGTCGGCCATATTGCCCACGCGCGCACCCCGAAAACCGTAAATGCTCTGGTCGTCGTCGCCCACTGCCACCACCGAGCCACCCGGCATGGCGCCCGGTCCTTCGGCGGCGTCATCGCCCTGCCCGGCCAGCATCTTGATCCAGGCGTATTGCAGCTTGTTGGTGTCCTGGAACTCGTCAATCAGGATGTGGCGAAAGCGCCGCTGGTAATGCTCGCGCACGGGCGGGTTGTCACGCAACAGCTCGTAACTGCGCAGCATCAGCTCACCAAAATCAACCACGCCTTCGCGCTGGCACTGCTCTTCATAAAGCGCATAAATTTCAGCTTTTTTGCGGCTTTCCTCGTCGCGCACGGGCACATCCTTGGCGCGCTGGCCGTCTTCTTTGCAGGCGGCGATGAACCACATCAGCTGCTTGGGCGGAAAGCGCTCGTCGTCGACATTGAACTGCTTGCACAAGCGCTTGATGGCCGACAGCTGGTCTTGCGTGTCAAGGATCTGAAAGCTCTGCGGCAAGTTGGCCATCTTGTAATGCGCACGCAAAAAGCGGTTGCACAGGCCGTGGAAAGTGCCGATCCACATGCCGCGCACATTCACCGGCAGCATGCCGGTCAAGCGCAGCATCATCTCTTTGGCGGCCTTGTTGGTGAAAGTCACGGCCAACACGCCACCGGGCGTGACCTGGCCGGTTTGCAGCAACCAGGCGATGCGTGTGGTCAGCACCCGCGTTTTACCCGAGCCGGCACCGGCGAGGATCAGGGCATGGGTGTCGGGCAGCGTGACCGCGGCGAGTTGCTCGGGATTGAGGTTTTGAAGAAGAGGGGAGCTTGAAGCAGCATCGGCGAACATGAAGCCATTGTAGAAAGTCCTTGGCACCAGGCCGTAGCCAACATCGCGGCCTACTTTGAATCCGCTGCCAGTCTTTGCCGGCAAGTGCCAGGGCAGACGCGTTTACAATCAGTCACCGGGCCCAAGCAATTGCGTCCGGTTTTTTGTGGCCGCCTCATTTTCGTGATGCCGGCCGCAGTCAAGCCGGGCCAATCCAAGCGCCCATCAATCTGACTGACAACCTGATGGAGAGCTTGGACCATGGAAATTTTTGACTACGACAACATCCTGCTGCTACCGCGCAAATGCCGCGTGGACAGCCGCTCCGAGTGCGACGCCAGCGTCACACTGGGTGGGCGCAGCTTTCGCATACCGGTGGTGCCGGCCAACATGAAGACCGTGGTGAGCGAGTCCATCTGCGCCTGGATGGCCGACAAGGGCTACTTTTACGTGATGCACCGTTTTGACCTGGACAACGTCGCGTTCGTTCAACGCATGAAAGCGCGCGGCAGCTATGCGTCGATCTCCCTGGGCGTCAAGCCGCCCGATTACACCAGCGTCGACAAGCTGTTGGCGCTTGGCCTGGTACCCGAGTACATCACCATCGACATCGCTCACGGCCATGCCGACAGCGTGAAAAACATGATCGGCTACCTCAAAGAAAAAATGCCTGCCGCCTTCGTGATTGCCGGCAACGTGGCCACACCCGAAGCCATCATCGACCTGGAAAACTGGGGCGCTGACGCCACCAAAGTTGGCATCGGCCCCGGCAAGGTCTGCATCACCAAACTCAAGACCGGCTTCGGCACCGGCGGTTGGCAGTTGTCAGCGCTCAAGTGGTGCGCCCGTGTGGCCACCAAGCCCATCATTGCCGACGGCGGTATCCGCGAGCATGGTGATATCGCCAAGTCGATCCGCTTTGGCGCCACCATGGTGATGATTGGTTCCCTGCTGGCCGGCCACGAGGAAAGCCCCGGACAGACCGTTGAGGTGGACGGCAAGCTGTTCAAGGAATACTACGGCTCAGCTTCGGACTTCAACAAGGGCGAGTACAAGCACGTTGAAGGCAAGCGCATCCTGGAACCCATCAAGGGCACGCTGGCCGAAACGCTGGTGGAAATGGAGCAGGACGTCCAGAGCTCGATCAGCTACGCGGGCGGCAAAAAACTGATGGACATCCGCAAGGTCAACTACGTCACCCTGGGCGGCGACAACGCGGGCGAGCATTTGCTGATGTAAGTTCAGGCTGTTTCCTGAATCAGTTGCAAAACGCGCTGATGCAGCAGATGGCCGGGCGCCACCATGGCCTCGAGCACGCTGAAATGGTTCAGCCCCGGCAACTCGTCCCGTACCGGCACCACGCGGTGGCCCCAGGCTCGCTGTATCAAAACGTTGTGGCGCAGGAACTCGGCGCTTTCTTCGGCGCCGGCCACCGCAAACAAACGCCCCCGCGGCTGGGGCAACCACGCCGGGCTCAAGCGCAGCACCTGCGCCGGCGTGAGCTGCAAAGCGTCTTTCAAAAACGGCGTGTGGCGTATCGACTCGAGCTCAAACAGCCCGGATATTGACAGCACATTTTTCACCAGGTCAGCCGGCAGGTCGGGCGCCCATTGCGGCCACTGGCAAGTCAGCAGCATGGCGGCCAAATGTCCACCCGCCGAATGCCCAGCGACCGTGATGCGTGAGGGGTCACCGCCAAATTCTGCGACATGGCGGTGCGTCCAGGCCAGCGCCCTGACCATTTGCAGGGTGATCTCTTCAATGGTCACAGCTGGACACAAATCGTAGTTGGGCACTACCACGCATGCCCCTGCCCTGCTGAGCGCAGGGGCGATGAAGGAGTGGTCGGCCTTGTCGAGCGAGCGCCAGTAACCACCGTGGATAAAAACCACCACCGGCGCCCCTTTGTCCAGGTCGCCGGCTGCGGAAAAGACATCCAGCTTTTCACCCGTACTTTCACCGTAGCGCAGGTCAATGTGGCAGTGCGGCGATTGCCGCGCCAGGCTCGATTGAAAAGCCCAGCGAGCAAAGTAATCAGCATGGTCCGGTACCAGGGCACGGTTGTTGTACATGCTGTCCAGCCAAGCTGGGATGTAGTTAGACGGGCTGATGGGCATGCGCATGCTCCTTGAAAGATACGCCATCTTGGCACAGCTTAGCGCCCTAGCATCGAAACCCATGATCTGGCTCTGACGAACAGCTGTTTATTGAATAAGTGTTTTCCCTGATCCGGAACGCTGCCTCAGGTGATCAAACGCCAGCCGCGGTCATAATTAACAAGTTGCCGCGCTGTATGACAAGCCGGTCCGGCCACACCTCAAGCGGTCGGCGATTCAGGCTCTGCCCTATCGCCAGACTTCAAGCCCATGTAGGCAAGACCCCGGCGCGCTTGTCGCGCTACCCAAGGAGATTTGATGAGTGATGTGAAATGGACCGGTGGCGTGGAGCATTGGATCCAAAAAGGCGATATTCGTTTGTTCATGTGGGAGAAAAAAGCCTCGCCGAAGGTCCCACATGCGGGCACCATCTTTTTTGTGCACGGCTCTTCCAGGGCCTCACAGCCGACCTTTGATCTGAGCGTTCCCGGTCGCCCCTATTCGTCGGCGATGGACTGGTTTTCAGACCACGGTTTTGACACCTGGACCATGGACAACGAGGGTTACGGCCGCTCCGACAAGCAACGCAACATCAACTTTGACATCAGCAACGGTGCCGACGACCTGGCCGCCGGCAGCCAGTACATCATGGACAAGACCGGCGCCAAGTCGCTGCTTTTGTACGGCATTTCATCGGGCGCACTCAAGGCGGCCTTATTCACCGAACGTCACCCCGAGCGAGTCGCCAAAATCGCACTGGATGCATTTGTATGGACTGGCGAAGGCAGCCACACCCTGGCGCAGCGCAAGAAAAAGCTGCCCGAGTTTCTGGCCCAAAACCGTCGCCCCATTGACCGGGATTTCGTGCACAGCATTTTCAAGCGCGATCATCCGGACACTGCCGATGCGGCCACTGTGAATGCTTTCGCAGACGCCATCTTGACGCTGGACGACTCCATGCCCACCGGCACCTACGTGGACATGTGCTCTAAGTTGCCCCTCCTGGATCCCAAAAACATCTCCGTGCCGACCATCATTTTGCGCGGCGAGTACGACGGCATTGCCGGCATGGACGACCTGAGCGACTTCTACAAACTGCTGCCCAACATGAACAAGCAGTTCAGCGTCATGCGCGGCATCTCACACGCGAGTTTCCAGCAGAAAAACTACATGATGGTCTACCAGATCCTGCACAGCTTCTTCACCATGCCCGAGCCCGTTTACAAAGGATAGTCCCATGAAAAACCTTGCTAAATCCCTCATCGCGGCCGCACTGTGCGCCGCGTCCCTGAGCGCTGTGCATGCACAAAGCTACCCGAACAAGCCGGTCAAACTGATCGTGCCGTTTGCGCCCGGCGGCTTCACCGATGTGGTCGCCCGTATTCTTGGTCAGCGCCTTTCCACCGCCATGGGCCAGCAGTTTGTGATCGAAAACAAAGCCGGCGCCGGCTCCATCATCGGTACCGACTATGTGGCCAAGTCAGCGCCAGACGGCTACACCCTGGTGATGATCTCGACCACCCATGTGATCAGCCCATGGATTTACAAGACCGTGCCCTATGACCCGCTCAAAAGCTTTGTCGCTGTGGCCAAGCTGGTTGACTCGCCCTATGTGCTGCTGGTCAACCCCAAGGTGCCAGCGCGCAATGTGCAAGAGTTCGTCGCACTGGCCAAGGCGGCACCCAACACCATTCACTACGCCTCATCGGGTAACGGCAGCTCGCAGCACCTGATGGGTGGCCTGTTTGCGTCCATGGCAGGCGCACCCATCAAGCACGTGCCTTACAAAGGCAGCGCTGGCGCGGCCAACGACCTGGTCGCCGGCATCGTTGAAAGCAGCTTTGCCGGTGTGCCCAATGCCCTGGCCCAGGTGCCGCAAGGCCGTCTGAAAGCCCTGGCCGTCACCACGGCCAAGCGCATTCCGCAATTGCCGGATGTACCGACTATGCAAGAAGCGGGTGTGCCCGGCTACGAAGCCTCCGTCTGGCTGGCTTTACTGGCACCGGCCGGCACGCCGCGCGATATCGTGACCAAGCTCAACTCAGAAATTAACAAGCTCATGAACTCACCTGACACCCGCAAGGCGCTGTATGACGCGGGCGTTGAAGTATCGCCCTCGACACCCGAAGCGATGACCGATTACATGGCGCTGGAACTTGTTCGCTGGGGTAAGGTCGTTAAAGAGATCGGCATCAAACTCGAGTGAGCTTTGCGGCCAATGGCCGCTCAGCGACAAAGCTCTGAAAGGCAAAAGGCCGCTGTCAACCTGAGGGTTGACAGCAGCCTTTGTTTTGCTCAGGAGGTGCAACCCCCTGGATGCAAGTCAGTCGCGGGCAGGCTTGACGAACTTGCCGGCCTTCTTGGCTGCGTCACGCGGCACAAACACCTTGCCGGCCGGCTTGGCAAAGGCAGGCTTTGCAAATCCAGGTTTGGCAAATGTGGGCTTGCGACCAGCAAAGTCCGGACGCGGTGCAAAGCCTTCGTTGCGGGCGCCGTAGTTGCGGTCATCGCGGGGTGCAAAGTTGCGCTCTTCACGCGGGGCGAACTTACCGCCATTACCACCATTACCGCCAAAGTTGGCGCCACCACCGAAGTTGCCACCGCGGTCGCCGCCGAATCCGCCACGGTCATCAGGACGGCGCGGTGCGCGATCAGCAAAGTTGCGGTCGTTGAAACCCTGGCCTGGCTGCGCCTGGAAAGGTGCGCGATCTTGGCTGCGGTCACCACCACGGTCGTTGCGGTTGCCACCGAAGCCGCCACCGCCAACAAAACCACCGCCGGCCGGCTTGCGGCCTGCGTAGCCACCACCACCGCCGCCGAAGTTGCGACCGCCGCGGTCAGGACCGTTGCTGAAATTGCCACGTGGACGCTCTGGCGCAGGGAAGCGCTGCTGAGGCTCCAAGCCCGGAATCACGCTCGGCTTGAGGGTTTGCTGTGTGTAGTGCTCGATCTCACCGATCTTGCGACGATCGCGGAATTCTGCAATCGTGATAGCCTGACCGCTACGACCGGCGCGTCCGGTGCGACCAATGCGGTGCACATAGTCTTCGGCTTTCATCGGCAGGCCGAAGTTGATCACGTGGGTGATGGTGGGCACGTCCAGGCCGCGGGCGGCGACGTCGGTAGCGACCAGAATCTGCACGCGGCCGTCGCGAAAAGCCATCAGGCGGCGATTACGCAGACCCTGGCTCAAGGCGCCATGCAGCGCCACGGCGCTAAAACCTTCTTGCACCAAGTCATTGGCCAGGCCATCACACTCAACCTGCGTGCAGGCAAACACCACAGCCTGGTTGATGGAGGTGTCGCGCAGCCAGTGGTCGAGCAACTTGCGCTTGTGCGTCATGTTGTCTGCCCAGAGCAGCGACTGAGTGATAGAGGCGTGCTTATCTTGCGGCGAATCGATCTCGACGCGCTGCGGCTCGCGCATGACGCGGGTGGCCAGTTGCATGATGCGCGGCGCAAAGGTAGCGCTGAACATCATGGTTTGACGGCGCTGCAGCGTGAGCTGGTTGACTTCAGTCAGGTCGTCGGCAAAGCCAAGGTCGAGCATGCGGTCAGCCTCGTCAACCACCAGGAACTGGACCTGGTCGAGTTTGATCTGCATGCTGCGCTGCAAGTCCAGCAGACGTCCAGGGGTGGCCACCACCAGATTAGCGTTTTGCAGCTTGGCGATTTGCAGCTGGTAAGGAATACCGCCGACCACATTGGCCACGCGCAGGCCGCGGCAATGGCGCACCAGGTCAATCGCGTCAGCGCAAACCTGCTGGGCCAACTCGCGGGTCGGGCACAGGATCAGGGCCCCGGGGGTAGCAGCCTTGAAGTTGCGAACGTTGGTCGGGTCTTTGCGCTTGGGTTTTTTCAACGGGGCTTCGCCCTTGGCGACGGCTTCGGCGCTCAGGCGCTCAAACTCGGCGCGCTCAAAACGCTCGGCTTCTTCAGCCTGCTTGAGCAAGGTGTGCAACACAGGCAGCAAAAACGCCGCGGTCTTGCCACTGCCTGTCTGGCTGGAAACCAGCAGGTCAGTGAACTTGGCTTTTTTGCCCTCAGCCTGCACTTCCAGGCCTTGCATGGCCTTCGGTATTGTGGCCAATTGCACGGCGGTAGGCTGGGTAAAACCCAAGTCAGCCACGGCCTGCAGAAGTTCGGAGGCCAGGCCCAGTTTCACAAAACCGTTGGGCACCGGTACAAGGGCTGCAAGTGATCCCTCGGCAGGCGTGTCACAGAAGTCGGGTACCAGGCTGGTTTCAACACCGGAAGTGATGTCAGAAGCCGCATCAGAATTTTCGGGCACAAAATCGCCACGAGCCTCAAAAGAGTCAGTCATATTTTTTCTCGCTAATCACCTGTGCGCCTCGCTTTTGGCGAAGGCACAGGAAACTCCACCTGCGCGTTAGCAACAAGCTTCGTTCATGGTTAATAAAACATCAACCATCAAACGAATATCCGGATCAGGCGCTCAACAGGCCTGAAGCGTTGACTCTGCAAAAAGAGTCCAAAAGTGTGAGGTAGATGTACAAATGCAGGGCACACAGTGCT
>CAXNEG010000023.1:0-13182 GCA_964201305.1 Polaromonas sp. | reverse complement strand
ACTTGCTCATTTGCATGGGCAGCCAGGTGGCAATGCCAGGAAAAGCATAAATGATCGCCACCGCCACGCACATCAGCAAGAACATCGGCAGCGTGACCTTGGCGATCCAGGTCAGCTCTTTGCCCGTCATGCCTTGCAGCACAAACAGGTTAAAGCCTACCGGCGGCGTGATCTGCGCCATCTCAACCACCAGCACGATGAAGATGCCGAACCAGATCGGGTCGATACCGGCCTTTTGAATGGTCGGCATCAGCACGCCCATGGTCAGCACCACCATTGAAATGCCGTCCAGAAAACAGCCCAGCAGCACAAAAAACAAAGTCAGCGCCAAAATGAGCTGGCCCTGGCTTAGGCCCAGGGTGGCCACCCATTCGGCCAGATGACGCGGCAGGCCGATGTAGCCCATGGACAGCGTAAGAAAGGCGGCACCGGCCAGAATGAGCGCGATCATGCAATACAGCCGCGTGGCGCCCATCAGCGAGTCTTTGAAGGTGATCCAGCTCAGCGAGCCTTGCAGCGCAGAAATGATCAGTGAGCCGACCACGCCCACGGCAGCAGCTTCGGTGGCGGTGGCAATGCCGGCGTAAATAGAGCCGAGCACGGCAGCGATCAGCGAGACCACGGGAATCAGCGCGCGGGAGGCCTGTATTTTTTCGATGAATGTGGTCTTGGCGTCGGCCGGTGGACTTTGCGTCGGGTTGCGCAGCGCCCACAAGGCGATATAGCCCGAAAAAAGCAAGGCCAGCATCAAGCCCGGGAAAACACCGGCAATGAAAAGTTTGGCAATCGACACCTCGGCAGTGACGCCGTAAACGATCATGATGATGGACGGCGGAATCAACAGGCCCAGAGTGCTGGCGCCCGCCAGCGTGCCGATCACCATGTGCTCCGGGTAGCCGCGCCGTGTCAGCTCGGGCAGCGTCATCTTGCCGATGGTGGCGCAGGTGGCGGCACTCGAGCCCGATACCGCGGCAAAAATGGTGCAACCCACCACGTTGGTGTGCAGCAAGCGCCCGGGCAGCGCCTGCATCCAGGGGGCCAGGCCCTTGAACATGTCTTGCGACAAGCGCGTGCGAAACAGGATCTCGCCCATCCAGACAAACAAGGGCAGGGCCGTCAGCGTCCAGCTGGACGCCGAGCCCCAGATGGTCACGGCCATGGCATCACCGGCCGGCCTGGCCGTGAAAAGCTGCATGCCTATCCAGGCCACGCCTGACAGCGACAGGCCGATCCAGACGCCGCTGCCCAGAATCAGGAACAGCGACAGCACGAGCAGGGCCATGATGGCGAGATCGTTCATGCGCGAGCTTTCTTTTTATTCGTTGCGCAGCGCTTCGCCGCTGACGGGAACGACGCGGCGGTTCTGGAGTTCAAGCACTGCTTCGTCCATGAAGGCGACTGCAAAAATCAGCGCGCCCCAGGCCATGGCCAGCTGGGGTATCCAAAGCGGCGTGGCGTCGTTGCCGGTGGAAATGTCGTTGAAGGCATGCGACTGCCAGGCCAGCTTGCAGCAGTAAAAAGCAAACAGCAGGGCCAGCAGCACGGCCAGGCCCAAGGCCAACAGTTCCATGCCTTTTTTCCAGCGGCCTTGCAGCTTGTTGAGCAGCAGGGTGACGCGGATGTGCTCGCCGCGCTTGAGCGTGTGCGCCAAGGCTAAAAAACCGCTGGCGGCCATCAGGTAGCCTGCATAAGCGTCCACGCCGGGTGCGTGAAAGTGCAGCTGCCGGCTGACGATGGACAGCAGCACCATCAGCAGCAGCCCGACCATGCACAGCGCCGCCAGGGCGGCGGCGCTGTTAAAAATGCCGTCCAGCAGTTTGCGCATGGCTTCAGGTTTTACTTGAGGTAAGCGTCAACGATGGCCTTGCCCTCGGGACCGGCTTTTTCAAGCCACTCCTTGAGCATGACGTCGCCAATTTTTTTCATGTCGGCTTTGAGTTGTGCTGAAGGCGCTGCTATCTGCATGCCATTGGCCTTGAGGGTTTCAAGGGTCTTGGTGTTCACGTTTTTGCTGGCTGCCCAGCCACGGATTTCAGCGTCAGCTGCGGCTTTTTGCAGGGCTTGTTTGGTGGCCGCGTCAAGGGCCTCAAAAGCTGCTTTGTTGACGATGACGGCATTTTTAGGCAACCATGCTTGAGCGTCGTAGTAATACTTCAGGTGCTCGAAAAGCTTGCTGTCAACGCCCGTGGCACCGGAAGTCATGGTCGATTCAACGACGCCGGTGGCCAGCGCTTGTGAGAACTCTGCCGCCTGCACTGTGACTGGCTGGGCACCGACGAGCTCGGCAATACGGGCGGTGGATGGGCTGTACGCACGCCACTTGATGCCTTTGAGATCGGCTGCTGAATTGATCGGCTTCTTGGCGTAAATGCCCTGCGGCGGCCATGCCACGGCGTAGAGCAACTGCATGCCTTGTTCAGCGAGTTTCTTCTCTAAGGCTGGCTTTTGGGCCCTGTACAACTTCATGGAGGTGTCATAGCTGTCAGCCAGAAAGGGCAGGCCGTCGATGCCGAAGATTTGCCATTCGTTTTGGAAATTAGCGAGCAAAATTTCGCCCGCTTGTGCTTGGCCACCCTGCACCGCCCGCTTAATCTCCGGGGCTTTGAACAGCGAGGCGTTGGCATGCACCGTGATCTTGAGCTTGCCGCCGCTGGCCTTGTCCACCTCGTTGGCGAACTGCACCAGGTTTTCACTGTGAAAGTTGCTGGCCGGGTAGGCGGCGGGCAGGTCCCATTTGGTCTGGGCCATGGCGCTGGCGCCCAGGCTCAGGGCGACGGCGGCTATCAATGCGAACTTGAATTTCATGGGGACTCCTTGATTGTGGTTAGCAAAAGCTGAATGAACTTTAAACGGCCTGCACTGAAAGCCGATCAGTACTTTCCCTTAATGTCAACACTTTATCAATGAATTACTGATTATCTGCCTACAATAAATCACCTGCAACAGCAGTGCCAACTTGGTTTTTTGAACCCATCTTCATTTATCAGCCGGAGTCAGTGATGTCAAAAAAACTACCTGCTCGTCAAGCCATCTCTGCAGAACGCACATCTATGCCGATCGTTTCTTCGGCCCACTTGGTCTCGCCGCAAAGTACCGAGATGAGCGAGTTTGAATACGGACTCATCGTCGCGGGCAATGCTTTTCATCGCTGGGTTGCTCACTGTATGAGTGCGGCTGGCCTGAAAGATCTGACCCCACTCGACGTTTTGGTGCTTCACCATGTGACGCACCGAGCCCGGGACAAAAGGCTGACCGACATCTGCTTCATCATGAACGTTGAAGACACGCACTTGATTAACTATTCTTTAAAAAAATTGCAGAACCTCAAAGTTGTCGAAAGCAGAAAGAACGGCAAGGAAGTGATTTATGCATCAACCGAAAGCGGACAGGCCTTTGTTCAGCGTTATCGAGAGATCCGGGAGTCTTGCCTGATTGACGCTATCAAGGTGGATGACGGAATGAATCGCGATATAGGCGAGTTGGCGCGGTTGCTGCGCGTTCTTTCAGGTATGTATGACCAAGCTGCCCGTTCGGCTGCGTCGCTTTAATTTCAAAAATTAGAAATGCGCACATGACCGATAAACGCTGGCAGTTCTGGATCGACCGCGGCGGCACTTTCACCGACGTGGTGGGCAAGCGCCCTGACGGCTCGCTGGTGACGCACAAGCTGCTGTCCGACAACCCTGAGCAGTACTGTGACGCGGCGGTGGCCGGTATCCGGTACCTGCTTGGTTTAAAGCCCGGCGATCCGGTGAGCGCCAAGCAGGTGGCTTGCGTGAAGATGGGCACGACGGTGGCCACCAATGCGCTGCTCGAGCGTCAGGGCGAACCTACGCTGCTGGTGACCACGCGCGGCTTTCGGGATGCGCTGCGCATTGCCTACCAAAACCGCCCACGCCTGTTTGACCGGCAGATTGTGCTGCCCGAGCTGCTGTACAGCGCGGTGGTCGAGGCCGAGGAGCGCATGGGCGCGCACGGCGATGTGATTCAGGCCCTGGACGAAGCGGCGCTTAAATTGCAACTTGAGGCGCACTACGCGCAGGGACTGCGCAGTGTGGCCATTGTGTTCATGCACGGTTACCGCTTCACAGCCCACGAAAAAGTGGCGCGGCGGCTGGCAGAAGCTGCCGGTTTTACGCAGATCAGCACCTCGCATGAAACCAGCCCGATGATGAAGTTCGTCAGCCGCGGCGACACCACCGTGGTCGATGCCTACTTGTCGCCTATTTTGCGGCGCTATGTTGAGCAGGTGGCCGCTGAGATGCCGGGCGTGCAGCTGTATTTCATGCAGTCCTCGGGCGGGCTGACTGATGCACATTCTTTTCAAGGCAAAGACGCCATTTTGAGCGGGCCGGCCGGCGGCATTGTCGGCATGGCCCGCACGGCCGCCATTGCGGGCATGGACAAGGTCATCGGCTTTGACATGGGCGGTACCTCGACCGATGTGTCGCATTACGCCGGCGAGTTCGAGCGCGAGTTTGAGACGCAGGTGGCCGGGGTGCGCATGCGTGCGCCGATGATGAGCATTCACACGGTGGCCGCCGGCGGCGGCTCGCTCTTGAAGTTTGACGGCGAGCGCTTTCGCGTCGGCCCGCAAAGTGCAGGCGCCAACCCCGGGCCCGCCAGCTACCGGCGCGGCGGCCCGCTGGCTGTGACCGACGCCAACCTCATGGTCGGCAAGGTGCAGCCGATGTATTTTCCCCAGGTGTTCGGCCCCAACGCCGACGAGCCGCTGAGCAAGGCGGCGGTCGAAGCGAAGTTTGCATTGCTGGCCGCGCAGACCGGTCGCAGTGCCGAGGTGGTGGCCGAAGGCTTTATTCACATCGCCGTGCAGCAGATGGCCAATGCCATTAAAAAAATATCGGTGGCGCGCGGCTATGACGTCACGCGCTACACCTTGCAGTGTTTTGGCGGCGCTGGCGGTCAGCATGCCTGCCTGGTGGCTGATGCGCTGGGCATGACGCGCGTGTTGGTGCATCCGCTGGCCGGCGTGCTGAGCGCCTACGGCATGGGTCTGGCCGACCAGAACGTGATTCGTGAGCAGGCTGTCGAGGTAACGCTAACGGACGCTGCCATGGCCGGGATTGCGCAGCAGTTGCAGGCATTGGCAGTCGGTGCCCAAGCTGATTTGCAGCGCCAGGCGCTGAGCGCCGGCGAGCTGCGCGTACACCGGCGAGTGCATGTGCGTTATCAAGGCAGCGACTCTGCTCTGATCGTGCCCTTTGGTAGCGCGGTGCAAATCGAGGCCGCCTTTGAGGCGGCTTACCGCCAGCGCTTTGCCTTTTTGATGCAGGGCAAGGCACTGGTCATCGAAGCTGTATCGGTGGAGGCCGTGGTGGCTGGCGACGCGCCCATCGAGCAGCGGCATATGTTGAATCCGCCGCGCCAGGTGCCGCGCCGCGACACCGTGCGCATGTACTCGCAAGCCCAGTGGCACGAGGCCGCGCTGGTGGTGCGCGAAGACCTTCAGCCGGGGGATGTCATTGCAGGCCCGGCCATCATTGCCGAGAAAAACGCCACCACGGTGATCGAGCCCGGCTGGCAGGCCAGTCTGAGCGCGCTGGACCACCTGGTGCTGGAGCGGCGCACAGCGCGCCCCACGCAGTTTGCGGCCGGCACCTCCGTAGACCCGGTGCTGCTGGAGGTGTTCAACAACCTGTTTATGAACATCGCCGAGCAGATGGGCCTGCAGCTGCAAAACACAGCGCATTCGGTCAACATCAAAGAGCGGCTGGACTTCAGCTGCGCGCTGTTTGACACCGGCGGCAACTTGATCGCCAATGCGCCGCACATGCCGGTGCACCTGGGTTCGATGGGAGATAGCATCAAGACGGTGATCCGCGAAAACGCCGGCAACATGCACCCTGGCGATGTGTTCGTGCTCAACGACCCGTACCACGGCGGCACCCACCTGCCGGACATCACCGTCATCACGCCGGTTTACCTGAGCGAAGGCGATGCGCAACCGGCTTTTTACGTCGGCTCGCGCGGCCACCATGCCGACATCGGCGGCACAACGCCCGGCTCGATGCCGCCTTTTTCGACCTCTATTCAAGAAGAAGGCGTGCAGATCAATAACGTCAAACTGGTTGATCGCGGTGTGCTGCGTGAGGCCGAGATGCTGACCTTGCTGCAAAGCGGCTCTTACCCGAGTCGCAACCCGGCGCAAAACATGGCCGACCTCAAGGCGCAGATTGCCGCCAACGAAAAAGGCCTGCAAGAGCTGCGCAAGATGGTGGCGCAGTTTGGCCTGAACGTGGTGCTGGCCTACATGAACCATGTGCAGGACAACGCCGAGGAATCGGTGCGCCGCGTCATCACGCGCCTGAAAGACGGCGCCTTCACCTTGCCACTGGACAACGGCGCGCAGATTCAGGTGGCGATTCGCGTCAACAACGCAGAGCGCAGCGCCGAGATTGATTTCTCCGGCACTTCGGCGCAGCAGGCCAATAATTTCAATGCGCCCACGGCTGTTTGCATGGCGGCGGTGCTGTATGTTTTTCGCACGCTGGTGGACGACGACATACCGCTCAATGCGGGCTGCCTCAAGCCGCTCAAGGTCATCATTCCAGCGGGCTCCATGCTCAACCCGAACCCGCCGGCTTCGGTGGTGGCGGGCAATGTAGAGACCTCAACTTGCATCACCAACGCGCTCTACGGCGCGCTGGGCGTGATGGCCGGCAGCCAGTGCACCATGAACAACTTCACCTTTGGCAACGCCCGTTACCAGTACTACGAGACGATTTCAGGCGGCTCGGGCGCAGGCGGGCAGTTCAATGCGCAGGGCGAGCTGATGGGCGGCTTTGATGGCACGAGCGTGGTGCAGACCCACATGACCAATTCGCGTCTCACTGACCCTGAGGTGCTGGAGTTCCGCTTTCCGGTGCATCTTGAAAGTTACGAAATTCGGCAGGGCTCGGGCGGCGCCGGCCAGTGGCAGGGCGGCCATGGCGGCGTGCGGCGGGTGCGCTTTTTGGAGCCGATGACGGCCGGCATTTTGTCGAACGGCCGTGAACACGGCGCTTTTGGTACGGCCGGTGGACAAGCTGGCCAGGTGGGTGTGAACCGGGTGCTGCGCGCAGACGGCAGCGTGGAAGTGCTGGGGCATATCGGGCAGGTCGACATGCAGGCGGGCGATGTATTTGAGGTTCAGACACCCGGCGGCGGCGGTTTTGGGCAAGCCTGAAGGCCAGCTTACTTTGGGCTGTTGGCTTTGTTAGTGCCGGATTTGTTAGAGCCTGATTTGGGCATGTAGCTGCCACCGTTCACGCTCAGCCCTGCTTCGGAGAGCTTGGCGGCAGAGTTTTGCCCGAGGCCTTTGACCCGTGAGATCAGGTCGGCCCAGCTTTTGAATTCCGCCTTTTGGCGCTCGGCCAGGATCAGTCGGGTGGTGGCCGGGCCAAGGCCCTTGATGCCATCGAGATCAGCTTCGCTGGCCTGGTTGACATCGACCCCTGCAAAAGCCAGCGTCAGGTGCATACTGGCTAAAAAAGCGATGATATTTTTGCGCATAGTGGCGGCTCAGAAGACGGTGTTGAAAACCTAACGGGTTGCAGCTGCAATTGGTTGACGATGCTTGACCACTTTAAAGCGACAGGCGGGGTGCGATACTCACCACGGCATATCCTCTTTCAGCCGGACGCATGAACCCAGAAGTCATTGTCACCAACATCAAAAAGCGCTTTACCGGCGTTTCCGGCACCGTCAACGCCTTGCTGCCGGTGCAGGCGCGCACGCTGCCCATCGCTTACCTGGGCTCGGACATGCCGGGTGCGGTATTGGCGGCCCAGCACAACGGCGAGCGCTTTGCGCGGCTGAGCTTTTGGCAAGCGCTGAGGGTTTCTGCCAAGCGACTGCCCGACGGCCGCAAGCGCATCTGGCATGTGCGGCGTGACCCGGAAATGATGCTGGCTATTTTCTTGCGCGATGTGCTGCGCTTGCCGATATCACTGGTCTTCACCTCGGCTGCCAAGCACCGGCATTCGTGGTTTCCGCGCTGGCTGATCGCCAACATGGACGGTGTCATCTCGACCACGCCCGAAGCTGCCAGCTACGTGCCCAACACCACGCGCGTGGTGCCGCACGGCATCAGCCTGGAGCGCTTTTCTACGCCTGGCAACAAGCTCACGGTGTGGCAGAGAACGGGTCTGGCCGGGCGCTACGGCATTGGCGTGTTCGGCCGCGTGCGCCCGGACAAGGGCAGCGATATTTATGTGCAAGCCATGCTCGAGTTGTTGCCCGACTTTCCTGACTTCACTGCCGTGATCGCCGGCCTGTGCCAACCGCAACATGAGGCCTTCAAACAGGCGCTGGTGGACGAAGTGGCTGCACGTGGTTTGTCCGAGCGCATCATTTTTTTAGGGGAAATCGCGCCTGACACCGTGGGCCAGTGGTACCAGAACGTGCTGATCACCGTCGCTTGCCCGCGCTACGAGCCTTTTGGCCTGACCCCTCTCGAAGGCATGGCCTGCGGATGCGCCGTGGTGGCCAGCGACACAGGCGCATTCAAGACCATCGTTGACGAAGGTGTGACCGGTCATGTGGTGCCCACGGACGATGTTGCCGCGCTGGTGGCTGCGCTGCGCCCCGTCATGCAAGAGCCGCTGCACGCGGCCGAGATGGGACGCTTGGGACGCCAGCGCGTCGAGCAGATGTTCTCTGTTGAGCGCGAGGCGGCGGATGTGGCCGAGGTGTACGCTCAGGTGTGGGGCCTTGACCCCGATGTTGATCGGTAAGCCTATGCCTTGCGACCCGAATTGAAGCGCTCACGCAGCAGTTCAACCATGCTGTGCCTCAGAATTTTTAGCGCGTTGGAGCTTCGACTGGCGAATGTTGGCAAGCGCAGTAAAAAGGGCAGCTTGCCGGATTTTTCTACGCCAATGGTAGAGACCTTTGCCTGAGCACTAAGACCCACCAGCATGGGTTGGATTCCTCGCAGTCGCAGCCCATGAACCCATTTCTCAAATAAAGCATGGTCTACGCAGGCGCGCTGAATTTCCATGTATTCGAGCAGTTTTTGGGCGGCTTTTCGATTGACCAAATAAGCCGCAGCCGATGAAATGTGAGCCGTATGAAGCGTCAACTTGAATTCCGCCCTTTGCCGCATGGTCACTGGTCCACCGCTATGGAAATGAAATAAAGGGACGATGTCCCAATAGTCACTCCATTCGATCAGCTGGGCTATGCCATGCGTGAAACACCGTTCTGGTGATGCATCGTCTTCCATGATGATCCCAAAATCCTTATCACTTTCAACAAACGAAAGTAGCGCCCTCAGATGACTTTGGTAGACGCCAATTTCACCTTTTCGAGGTTTTGTACGCCCGTGCGTTTTTTGAAACGAACGTTCATCAATTCTGCATTCCCTCAAATCTTCCTTGCTGGCATCAAACCCGGCGATGCGCCGGTAAGGTACTTGGGCGGATGCAAGGTTCTGATCGGCCAGTTGCAGGCGATCGGGCGAGCGGTCAAGATTAATGAGAAAAACAGCGCAGCGGCTCCATGGACTGATCGCCGACTCGTCAAGTTGATTCATGGGCGCAGGATGCTTTGTGTTCAGTTATCAAGTCGCGACAAACTATTGGGAGACGTCAGAGGGGGTGTCACGCTTGGCATCCGTCAGAGCCAGGGCCAGCAAAATCATCATGGGCAATCCAAACTTCCAATCGCGCAAGATGGCATTGAAGGCGCACCCAATAAAGAAGGCTGAGCCAATGACCAGAAGTTGCATCCCGTGTCCCCCACCCGTTTTCCAGGCCATCCGAAAAACGCTGCCGAAGACTCCCAGCAGCGCCAGCAGACCTATGACGCCAAGCTCTGCAGCGTAGAGCAAATAGTCGTTGTGCGGCGTTGACATCTGCGAGGTCTCTAGATCTTTTGCCCGCAGCGGGTACTGCTCAAGCCAACTGCCCACGCCATGACCCAGCCAGGGCTTCTCTAAAATCATTTCGCCCGTCTTTTGGACAAACTGAAGGCGATTGCCGTGGCCTGTTCCCATCACGCCCTTGGAAAACGCCTGGACAGCCTGAACGGTAACTAATGTGCGCTCCCGGAGATGTGGACTGAACTCCCAAGTCAAGCCTACCAGCAATACAAAACTAAACGCTAGCGACAAACCCCTCAGGCTAAAGGTAATATGACGTGCCACCACGATCAGTGATAAGAAGAAAAACAGCAACATACCTGTTCGCGTTGTCGCCAGAAAGAGGACAGCAATCCCCATGTAAGAATATCCTGCGATGCCCAGCCATAAGCTGCGTTTTTTGGTTTGCCACAATGCATCATTCAGCAACCAAGCCCCCGCGATGGATAGAAAAATACCCAAAGCAATAGACTTGTTTCCCCCATATGAAGCATAGTTTTTGAAGATTTTCCAATCTGGTAAAAAGCCAAGATATGTGAGGTAATAGACGCTGGCACCGTAGAGGGCTCCCGCAAAAAATACTTTTTTGGCCCGTATTTGCCATGATCCTGTTCCAAGGCTCATAAACAGAAGTAAAAAAAAGAAAATCAGGTAATGCACCAACGCAGGCCAGAGCCGCTGATTGCCTTGAGATAAAAAGAGGACGTTGAGCACGATGACGCTGAGCACGACAAGGATGGGCCTGAATATTGGACTGCTGTGTGTTGCTTGCCACTTGCCCCGGAAGTCTCTACTTGCAAGCCAAGCCAGCATGAGCAGTGTTAGTCCTGCATACATCACGCCAACAGGAAAAAAAAGCAGAAATGGCATGGCCGCCATCAGTGTTTGAGGCAATAATTCTATGCGTGTATTCTGTTTTATTAAATTAAGCTTTGGCGGTTGAGCGTCAATTTTTTGTATCATTTTTAAGAGAAAATTTCGGATTAAATAATATGAAAATACAACTTGATCTCGGCTGCGGCCCCAATCCTAAAAAACACCTATGACGTTGCTGAATTGTGGGATATTGATATTTCGGGCGGGGGCACATAGTTCAAAAATTTTAGTGGAAAATTTTGCTATCGATCCCATTCCATTTTCTGATAATTATTTCGACGGAGTATCTGCATTTGATCTGGGAGTTTTCGGCGGTAAAAAAACACAAGTGCTTAAATTCAAGTAAAAAAGATGAAAAGGGTCATCCAAACGGACATCACAACCATCGTTGTGATTTTTAACAGCAGCCACTGCATAGAACCTCTATCGGTTGGGTTGATAGCCGATTCGGATGTGATTTTCGTTGACAACGACAGTGAGGATGACTCGGTTGAGCAAATCCATCGATTTTTTCCTAATTCCTGCCTTATCGCCAACTCTCGAAATTTAGGCTTCGGCGCTGCCAACAATTTGGCTCTGGCTCAAGTCAAAACGCCTTATGCCTTGCTACTTAACCCTGACTGTCTTCCAACAGCCGAATTCCTTGACGGGATGTTGCGGGCTGCGGAAAGTTTCCCGAACGCTGCCATCATCGCACCTCACCTCATTCGCCGCAACGGTGCGCCTGAAGTGAGCTATCGATGGTCATCCACGCACTGGGTCTCCAGGGGTCCTAAGGCCGATGGTCCTTGTTGCGTGGGCTTTGTGTGCGGCGCTGTCATGCTGTTGAACATGGATGTGATGAAGCGCATTGGTTTTTTTGACGAGACATTTTTTCTTTACTACGAAGACGAAGACTTATGCCAGCGTGTTTTTCTGGCCGGCCAGCAGATCGTGGTCGTACCCGAAGTCGAGGTCACGCACCTTTCACGGGGCTCGGTCAAGGGACCCAACCCGCTCAAGTCCGAGTTCATCCGCGGCTATCACCACGCTCAGTCCAAGTTGGTGTTTGAATGCAAGTACTTTGGCACCGCAGATGCTGCGCGTTTGCGCTGGAAAACGCTGCTCCTGGCGCTTTTAGCGCTACCACTTAGATTGCTGTTCCTGCATCCGCGCTATCTAGCGCGCTTGGTTGGTCGTATTGCAGGTTTGATTTGATAATATCCAAATTATTTAATTTGAATCTATAGTAATTATAAAAATACTTCTTAGGTAAATATGAGTTTATGTGATTTGACTGTAGTATTAGTGGTTTTTAATAGCAAGCATTGCATCCGGGCACTGGTTCCATTCCTAAAAGAACTGCCCAATCTAATTATAGTTGATAATGCTAGTAGTGATCTTTCGGTTGAATTTATTCGGCAGAAGGTTCCCAATGCGAAGCTGATCATTAATGGAGTAAACTTGGGATTTGGAGCTGCAAATAACCAGGCAATATGCGTTGCGCAAACACCTTATGTTTTTCTGTTAAATCCGGATTGTGAGATTGCTGTTGAAACTCTTTTTTCTTTTATAAAATATGCTAAAATTTTTCCGAATGCAGCAATTCTTGCACCGCAACTTTTGCGTAGCGATGGAAAAAAAGATTTAAGTTATAGATGGCCAAAATCATACTGGGGATCCAGGGGTGTTGCTGCAGACGGCCCAGCATGCGTGGGTTTTGCTTCAGGCGCCGCTTTATTTTTAAATTTGAAAAATTCTAAAAATCTTTTTTTTGACGAGTCGTATTTTTTATATTATGAAGATGATGATTTATGCCAAAGAGTATTTGAGGAAAAAACTCAAATAATTGTAATACCAGAGATAAAGATAACACATCGATTGGGCGGCTCAGTTCGATATAAAAAACCTTTCGTGGCCAATTATTACGGCGGCTACTATTTGACAGAATCACATTTAAAGTACGTATGTCAATATATTGGCAATGGTGAAATGAGGCGTCTTAGAATTAAATATATTTTAATATCAGTAGTACAAATTATTTTTTTTGTTATCACCCTGAATTTCAGCAAAGCTGTGAGGTTTTTTGGTCGCTTGTCTGCCGCAGCAAAGACTATAATTTAATACCTTTTTGATTTTTACAAGTAATTTTTAATATGTCCACCCTTGAAGCAACTTCTCGCCAATTTTTTTTGTCCGGATTACTTCTTACTCAGCTGGTCCATTTGGCCCGCTTAGTTGGGGGGCATTGTGGGTTTGCGTCGAGCGTACATGAAGCCCGACTCTTATAGCTCCTCAATCCGCCTCGCCGGATAACTGTCCCAAGCCTGGCAACCCGGGCAGTGCCAGAAGTGCTGGGTGGCTTCAAAGCCGCAGGCCGCGCAGCGGTAGCGCATGAGGGGCTTGGTGGCCTGGTCCAGGGCGCGTTGCACCAGGGTGTGGGGTTGTTCGTTTTCAAAGCGTTC
>CAXNEG010000022.1:0-13510 GCA_964201305.1 Polaromonas sp. | reverse complement strand
GTGGAAGAGATTCAAAAAGCCATCAAGTTTGGCGTGCGCAAGATCAACATCGACACCGACATCCGTCTGGCCATGACAGGCGCAGTGCGTAAATTTCTGGCCGAGAACCCTGAAAAGTTTGACGCGCGCGAATGGCTCAAGCCCGCGCGCGAAGCCGCCAAAGCGATTTGTAAGCAACGCTACATCGAGTTCGGCTGCGTTGGCCAGGCCGCTAAGATCAAGGGCGACAGCCTGCAAGTGGTGGCCGCGCGCTACGCCAAGGGTGAGCTGGCCCAGGTGGTTCGCTGACCCCTATGGCCGCTGCGCTGCACACCTCGACCCTGACGTCTTTGCCCCTGCTGGCTAGGGGCAAGGTGCGCGACAACTACGCCGTCGGCAAAGACCGCCTGCTGATGGTTGCCAGCGACCGGCTCAGCGCCTTTGATGTGATTTTGGGCGAGCCGATTCCCGGCAAGGGCGCGCTGCTCACGCAGATGGCGCTGTTCTGGTTCGATAAGCTCGGCCACATCTGCCCCAACCACCTGACCGGCGATACGCCTGAGAGCGCTGTCACAGCTGCAGAGTTGCCGCAGGTTGTGGGCCGCTCCATGCTGGTCAAGCGGCTCAAGCCCATCCCGGTCGAGGCCGTGGTGCGAGGCTACCTGGCCGGTAGCGGCTGGCAGGAATACCAGGCCACGCAATCGGTCTGCGGCGTGCCACTGCCAGCTGGCCTGAAAAACGCCAGCCAGCTGCCCGAGCCCATCTTCACGCCTGCCGCCAAGGCCGAAGCCGGTGAACACGACGAAAACATCCGCTATGACCAGGTCGAAAAAATCGTCGGCGCTGAACTCGCCGCGCAAATCAAAAAAATCAGCATCGAGATCTACCAGACCGCGGCCGCTTTTGCGCTGACCAAGGGCATCATCATTGCCGACACCAAGTTCGAGTTCGGGCTGGACGAAAACGGCACCCTGACCCTGATGGACGAGGTGCTGACGCCCGACTCCTCACGTTACTGGCCGGTAGAAGGCTACCAGGCGGCTTTTGTGGCCGGCCAAAACCCGCCCAGCTACGACAAGCAGTTTGTGCGCGACTGGCTCGAAGCCGTGCGCATCAATGGCAAGCCTTGGGACAAAACGCCTCCCGCACCGCAACTGCCCCCCGATGTGGCACTGAAAACCGCCGAGAAATACAAAGAAGCAATGGCGCGCTTGTTAGGCTGAAGGATTTTTGGAGGTGTCCAGCGAAATAGCCCGCTGAGCGCAAGCTCAGCGGGCTATTTCGCTGGATCAGGGCTGAGCCAGCCCCCGTCCAATTTTTTTGACTAGAACACGTAGATCACACCAATAGCGTACGCATTAGAGCTGACCCCGCTAGATTTCTTGGACAATATGTCAGCATAAGCCGTGGTGTTTTTCAAGAGTTCCTTGTTAACAAAGAACTCTGTGCCTGTCGCGCGAGTCGATGAATTCCGGGCGCTTTGAACGCCCACGTTCACGCCGCCAACAGGTGCGACAAAACCTAACATGCTGCCTTTAGAGCCATTGGAGCCGGAGTAGTTCGCGGCCGCCTTGAGGACGCCAAAGTCATACGATGCGGCCATGGCCGAGACATCATTGCCACCAGTCATGTTCTTCGTAGTCATGGTTGCCGCAACCGCCAAGCCACCCGATGTGAATGTCAGACCCAGCCCGGCTGAGGCTTTGCCGCCCGCAACAGTTTTTGGCCCCGAGGTGTCAGCTGACTGGTAGCCCGCGTGAATTTTGAAGCCGCCCACCGTTGGTGCGATGTACTGCACTGAACGGGTACCCAGGGCCGAAAACAACAGGCCGCCATCAATGCCGGCAGCGCCGGATGCAGAGGCGGTGTTAGAAGCGCCGTTCAGGTCAAAACCAATCATGGTCTGAAAACCGACCGAGTCCTGACGACCGGCACGAATTTCACCAAAAGCACCTGATGCACCCACCCAGGCCTGGCGACCAAACAGCACATCGTTACCCCCACCCAGTTTGCCGTCAATGTTGATTGCTGAGGTTTCCAGTTGGAAATTGCCTTTGATGCCGGAACCCAAGTCGGTGCTGCCCTTCAAACCGACGCGGGTGGTTGAGTTGCCACCAAATTTCAAAGATGGGGCTGTATTGGATTCATCTTCCGTCGTGGTTTGGGCGAAGCCAACGTCTGCCAGGCCATAAATAGTCACTTGGGCTTGTGCAGCACCTGTCAAAGCCAAGAGCGCAGCGGCGGGGATCAGCTTTTTCAGCATCATGATGTTGTTCTTTCAAATAGAGTTAAGGGAGTTCCCATTACTCTTTAACAAGATCCGTGCCAATTAAAAGCTGCTGCTTCTTACCCGTTTATCCCCAATTCGGTGCGAAGTGCATTTAATTCGTGCACGATTCGCACGAAAAAGTTTTAAAAAAAACTTCAGCATCAGCACCCACCTCAATTGAGCATCATGCTCAACTTTCGCCTGTAGCTGGAGACCAGCGCGGCCTGCGGGTCTTCCTGCACGACGGCCTTGCCCAGCAGCTCGATGCCGGCGGCGGTCTTGCCGGTGGCGCCGGTCGCGTTTTTGGTGCGCGGCGGCGTCAACAACTCCAAAATGGCGACGAATGTTTTGCGCGGCGTTTCCTCGCCCCAGAGCTTGTCGCGCATGATGATCTCCAGCAGCTCGTCCATGGCCGCCGTCCACTCGCCCTCGCCCATGAGCACGCGGGCTTTGGCCAGACGGGTGTCAAAGTCACGTTTATTTTGAGCAATCAAGGCGTCAAACTGCGCATAGGGCCACTGTCCGCGAGGGTCGGTGCTGACGAACTCGAGCGCTTTGAGCCACTGCCGCAGCGCCTCAAAACGCAGTTGCAAAGGAATCTGCACCAGGGCGGGGGCCAAGGCACTTTGGGCGGGCGCCAGCTGGCCAGTGCCGATCAGCAGCTTGACGTAGTCAAATCGCACATCGTCATTGGCCGGGTCAGCGGCCAAGGCCTCGGCCAGCTTGTCCTGGGCGCTTTGCACGTCACCGCTTTCCAGCAGGGCCTGCGCCTCGTTTGCCTCGGATTGGGCCAGCACTTCGTTCTCACCGGGCAGGTGTTTGTCGAGGAACTCCTTGATCTTGCCTTCAGGCAGGGCGCCGGTAAAACCATCCACAGGCCGCCCGCCCATCATCAAGATACAGGTCGGAATGCTTTTGATGCCAAAAGCAGAACCGAGCTGCTGCTCCTGGTCAGAGTCGATCTTGGCGAGCTTGAAGCGGCCTGCGTAGGCGACTTCCACTTTCTCAAGCAAGGGGCCCAGTGATTTGCAAGGACCGCACCAGGGTGCCCAGAAATCGATCAGCACCGGGGTGGTCATGGAAGCGGCGATGACTTCCTGTTCAAAATTCGCAATCGTGACATCAATCATGGAAAGGGCAAAAGTAAGGGTTGGACAACGCCGGTTGGCGTCAAAGGCAAAACGATAGCATGCCGGCTTAAAATCATGCCTTTCCCGCTGACCGGCCCCATGGCTTTCAAGGCTCACATGACCACTTCCCGCACTCCTGCATCCGCACACACCCCCGCCCCCGGCGCTCGCGTTTCAGTGGGCGTGGTGATGGGCTCGAACAGTGACTGGGAGACGATGCAGCACGCTGTGCAGATTCTGCAGCACTTTGGCGTGGCCTATGAGGCGCGCGTGGTGTCAGCGCACCGTATGCCGGATGCCTTGTTTGCCTATGCCGAAGCGGCGGCCGGGCGCGGCTTGCAAGCCATCATTGCCGGCGCTGGCGGCGCGGCGCACCTGCCTGGCATGCTGGCGGCCAAAACCTGCGTGCCGGTGCTGGGCGTGCCGGTGGCCAGCAAACATCTGCAAGGCGTGGACTCCTTGCACAGCATTGTGCAAATGCCCCAAGGTATTCCTGTGGCCACCTTTGCGATTGGCAACGCCGGTGCGGCCAATGCGGCGCTGTTTGCCGTGGCCCAGCTGGCGCTGCATGACGCTGCCCTGGCCGGCAAGCTGCAAGCGTTTCGCACCGAGCAAACCGCCGTCGCCACCGCCATGACGCTGCCGCCGCTATGAGCGGCTCCGCTTCAAGCGATTCACCGGCTTCACCCATCTTGCCGGGCGCCACGCTGGGCGTGATGGGCGGCGGCCAGCTGGGCCGCATGTTTGTGCATGCCGCGCAGCGCCTGGGCTACTTCACCGCCGTGCTCGATGCCGACCCGCAAAGCCCGGCCGGGCTCGTCAGTCATCACCACATTCAGACCGGCTACGGCGACCCTGCCGGCCTGGGCCAGCTGGCCGCACTGTGCGCCGCAGTCACCACTGAATTTGAAAACGTGCCGGCTGACGCACTGGCGCAGTTGGCCGTCACGCGGCCGGTGGCGCCCGGCGCTGCGGCGGTGGCCATTGCGCAAGACCGGGTGCAGGAAAAAGCCCACTTCAGCGCCTGCGCTGAAGCCTCTGGGGTGTCCTGCGCGCCTTATGCAGTGCTGCAAACGCCAGAGCAACTGGCGGCCGTTCCAGCCACGCTGCTACCCGGCATTTTGAAAACTGCGCGCATGGGCTACGACGGCAAGGGCCAGGTGCGCGTCAAAACCGCCGCCGAGCTGGCCGCCGCCTGGAGCGACCTGAAACAAGTGCCCTGCGTGCTCGAAAAAATGCTGCCGCTGAAGGCCGAGCTGTCGGTGCTGGTGGCACGTGGGCGCAGCGGCCAGGTGGTGAGTTTTGCGCCGCAGCGCAATGTGCATGTGGACGGCATTCTGGCCGTGACGCACGCCTACGAAGCTTGCCTGCCCCCGGCACTGGCGGCCCGAGCGCGCGCAGCCACCGAGGCAATTGCCGCGCAGATCGGCTACGTGGGCCTGATGTGCGTGGAGTTTTTTGTGGTGACGGGTGAGGGCGGCCAAGACTCTCTGGTCGTCAACGAAATGGCGCCGCGCCCGCACAACAGCGGCCACTACACTCTGGACGCTTGCGATGTGTCGCAGTTCGACCTGCAGGTGCTCGCCATGACCGGCTTGCCGCTGCCTGCGCCGCGCCAGCATTCACCGGCCATCATGCTCAATCTGCTGGGCGACATCTGGTTTGACGCCAGCGGCCGCGAGCGCACGCCTGACTGGTGCGCCGTGCTGGCGCTGCCCGGCGCGCATCTGCACCTGTACGGTAAAACCGGAGCACGCCGCGGCCGCAAGATGGGCCACCTGACACTTACCGGCGCCGACCTGGCCGGCGTGCAGGCCAGTGCGCGCGCTGCGGCCGGTTTGCTCGGCTTGCCCGACTTACCCGGCCAGGAAGGCCTTTGAATGATTCGTCCCGGCAGCGACCCTGCGGCGATAGCCGAAGCGGCCGAGCGCATTCGCGCTGGTGCCCTGGTCGGCTTTCCAACCGAGACGGTGTACGGCCTGGGCGCCGATGCGTCGAACGACGCCGCCGTGGCCTTGATTTTTGCGGCCAAGGGCCGGCCGCTTGAGCATCCGCTGATCGTGCACCTGGCCAGCGCCGCGCAAGTGGCGAACTATGCGAGCGAAGTGCCAGACTTTGCCGCGAAATTGATTGAGGCCTTCTGGCCCGGGCCGCTCACGCTGATATTGCCGCGCCGTGCCGGCGTGGCCGCCGCTGCGGCCGGCGGGCAGAACTCGATCGGCCTGCGCTGCCCCGCGCACCCGGTAGCGCTGGCCCTGCTCCAAGCCTGCGCCACCGGCCTGGCCGGCCCCAGCGCCAACCGCTTTGGCCGCGTCAGCCCGACCACCGCGCTGCATGTGCAGGAAGAACTGGGGGGCGGTTTGATGGTGCTCGACGGCGGGCCCTGCGCCGTCGGCATCGAGTCCACCATCGTCGATTGCACACGCGGTCAGCCTGTGCTGCTGCGCCCGGGCGTACTGACCCGCGCGCAACTTGAAGCGGCCTGCGGCCAAACCGTGCTGGACAAAGACGCGCAGACATCAGTGGCGGCCCCGCGCGCGTCGGGCACGCTCGAATCTCACTACGCTCCAAACGCTAGAGTGCGGCTGATGGATGCGCAGTCGCTGCAAGCGGCGCTAGATGCGTTGAGCGCCAAGACCGCAGCCGCTTACGCCGCGCAGGCCGGCCCGGGGACGATCGCCGTTTACGCCCGCAGCACGCTGCGCTTGAAGACCCCAACCCTGCACCGCCAGATGCCAGACGAGGCGGCGGCCGCGGCGCAGCAGCTGTTTGCGGTACTGCGCGAACTTGATGCTTTGGGTGTGTCACAAATTTGGGTGCAAGCCCCGCCGGATGCCCCCGAATGGGACGGCGTGCGCGACCGCTTGGGTCGGGCCGCGGCAGATGGATCCCCGCCTTCGCGAGGATGACAATCGGGGAAGCTCATTCCTGCGCAGAGCCTGCCCTCGACCTGATCGGGGGCAGGAATCCATCCCCTGCACCCGGCTCTAGGCTTCAGGCGACTTCCAGCGCAGGGGCCTGTGCCACTTCTGCCGTGATCTCGTAGGAACGCAAGCGCGCCGTGTGCTCAAAGATCTGGCCGGCGATCATCAACTCGTCGGCGCCTGTGCGTTCAATGAAGGCGTTCATCTCGCGCCGCACGGTGTCGGGCGAGCCAATCGCGTAGCTTTGGCGCACGCTGTCCAGCAGCGCATGCTCTTGCGGGCCGATATGCTGCAAATAATCAGCGCGCGGCGGCGGCAATTTGGCCGGACGACCGCTGCGCAGGTTGATGAAAGCCTGCTGCTGCGAGGTCACCAGCACACGCGCTTCTTCATCGGTGTCGGCGGCAAACACATTGAAACCGAGCATCACGTAGGACTTGGCCAGCCGCGCTGAAGGCTGAAAACGCGCGCGGTAAATCTCGATGGCCTGCATCATTTGCGCGGGCGCAAAGTGCGATGCAAACGCAAAGGGCAGGCCCAGGTGCGCGGCCAGCTGCGCGCCGAACAAGCTGGAGCCGAGTATCCACATCGGCACCTTCAAGCCCGTGCCAGGCACAGCACGCACCGGCTGGTGCGGCTCGTCAGAAAAATAGTCCATCAACTCCATCACGTCTTGCGGAAAGTCGTCCGAATCTGAGGCCAGGTTGCGGCGCAGGGCGCGGGCGGTGATCTGGTCAGAACCCGGCGCGCGTCCCAGCCCCAGGTCAATGCGGCCCGGATACAGCGACTCGAGCGTGCCGAACTGCTCAGCGATGACCAGCGGCGAATGGTTGGGCAGCATGATGCCGCCTGCGCCCACCCGAATGCTGCGCGTGCCGCCGGCCACGTGCGCCATCAGCACCGAGGTGGCTGCGCTGGAGATACCGGGCATGCCGTGGTGTTCGGCCAGCCAGTAGCGATTGAAACCGCAGCGCTCGGCGAGTTGCGCCAGGCTCAGCGTGTTGCGGTACGACTGGGCAGCGTCACTGCCTTGAGCGATGGGAGCCAGGTCGAGGACGGAAAGTGGAATCATGGTTTAGCGTCGGGAAGTTGGGCAGGCCGGCTGTAGACAAGCTTCATCACCAAAATAGCCAGCGCCAGCACCAGGGTGACCGCATTGGCAAAAATAAGCGGCAAGGTGCCCAGGTTAAAACCGTACACCAGCCAGCAAACGATGCCGGTCGTCATCACACTGTACATGCCCAGAGAAATACCGCTGACGTCTTTGCTCCGGTAGGTGTGCCAAGCTTGCGGCGCAAAACTGAATGAGGTCAGCACAGCGGCGGCATAGCCGATCAGCTCGTTGGCAGCGGGTGAAAGATTCAACATCAGGGGCGGTCCAGTACGGTCCATTCAATGAGTCGGTCCAGCGCGGGGCGGGCCGCGCTGGCGTTGGGATGGTTGATCATGCCGATGACCACATAGCGCTTGCCGCTTTTGCCATCGGCGTAGCCGGCCACGGCACTGACGTCGCGCAATGAACCGGTCTTGATTTGAGCACGTCCTGCTGCGCCCGGGGCGCGTTCGCGCAGACGGCCGTCAGCGCCCACCACGGGCAGCGATTCGGCCAGCGCCGCAGCCAACGGGCTTTGCGCCGCGTGCTGAAGCAGTGCTGCCAGGCTGTTGGCGCTGATGCGCTCAAGACGGCTGAGTCCGGAGCCGTTGTCCATCACGGGGACCGTCGCTGACGGCAAGGTTTTTCGCCACCAGGCTTGCACGGCTTCACGGCCCGCCTCCAGCGTGCCGGCCGGTGTGGTGGCCAATTGGCCGAACAGGCCCAAACTCAAAAACAGGTGCTGGGCCATCACGTTGTTAGAAAACTGGTTGACGTCCCGCACGATGTCCAGCAGCGGCAAAGAAGGCGAGTCCAGGCGCAGCGGCGCCGTCTTGCCCGACAAGGTGCCGCGGCTGCGCAGCATGGCCAACTCCGCGCTGGTGGCTTCGCGCACGCGGCCGGTCAGCGCGCCGCCCAGCTGGCGCCAAGAGCCTTCCATGGCGCGCGCCGCGTAGCTGGCCGGATCAGCGTACGCGCTGGGCCAGACCAGCTCGCCGCAGCCACTGGCGTAAGTGCCGGCAAACTTGACCTGCGTCGGGTTGTCAATGCTCGCGCGCAGATCACCGCGCCAGTCACCGCAACGTGCCCCACGCAGCAGTGGCACGCTGGCATCGACCTGCACGCCGGCCAGCGGCGGCTCTGCGCGCACCAAGGCCCGGCCCAGTGCGGGGTCGGGCGTGAAAGTCATGACCAGCGACTTGAAATTGATCAACAGCGCATCGGGCTGGGTGTTGTAAGGCCGCAGTGGCTCGCCGTCAAAGGCTGCTGCATCGGCCTTGGCATCGCTGAAGGCGCTGCGGTCCAGCACGATGTCGCCCTGGATGGCGCGCACACCGCTGCTGTGAACATGGCCGATCAGCGCCTGCAAGCGTTCCACCACAAGCTTGGGGTCACCACCGCCACGCACCACCATATTGCCCTCCAGCAGACCGTCGTTGATGCGGCCGTCCATGATGACGCGCGTCTGCCAGCGAAAATCCGGGCCCAGCGCGTTGAGCGCTATGTAGGTGGTCACCAGTTTGATGGTCGAGGCCGGGTTCATGGCTTCGCCGGCACGGTGGCTTAAACGCGGCGGACGCTGGCCGTTGACATCGACCACCAGGACGGCGACCGCACTGGCCGGCACCTGCGCCTGGGCCAGCGCTTTGTCAAAGGCTGCCGGCCAACGCGGCTTGGCAGCCCGGGGCGATGGATTGGCGAGGGCGGCGCCGGCCAGCAGTGTCAGCGCTGTCAAGGCCCACAGCGTCCGGCCCCGCTTCAGGGGGCGAGCCCAGGGTCGGCGTGGAAGTGCAGAAAACATGGCTGGATTATCGCGGCTGTCTTGACCGGATAATCCAGCCATGCACAGCACTGTTACCTTTCCGGCCGAAATGGCGTCCACCGGGGCTGGCGCAGCCACGGGTCGCTGGCTGGCGTTTGACACCAGCACCGAGCGCATGTCGATCGCGGTGTGCGATGGTGAGCGCCTGTGGCAGCACGAGTCAGCCGGTGCGGCACTGACCTCCACCAACCTGATCCCGGCCCTCATGCAGTTGCTCGATGTCGCCGGCCTGCGCCTGAGCCAACTCGACGCCATCGCCTTCGGCCGTGGCCCCGGCTCTTTCACCGGTCTGCGCACCGCCTGCGCCGTGGCCCAGGGCCTGGCGCTGGGTGCGGGTGTGCCGGTGCTGCCGGTTGACACTTTGGCGGCGCTGGCCGAAGAAGCGCGCTTTCAGTGGCTCAAGATGCAACCGCAGAGCGCGCTGCCGCGGCAACTGAGCGCCATGCTCGATGCGCGCATGAACGAAATCTATGTGCAGCACTTCCACTTGAACGGCACCGCCTACCAGCCACTTGCACCCTGCACACTGGTGCCTCCGGAAGGCCTTGCAGAGGCTTGGCAGAGCGACGCAAGCCGGCTGCTGACCGGCAATGTGTTCGATGTCTATGCCGACCGGCTGCCCGCCTTGCCAGCCGGCAGTACAGCCCTGCCCGCCTTGCCCACGGCCGCCGCGATGCTGCGGCTGGCACCCGCGCTGATGGCCGCCGGCGCGGCCCGCCCGCCCGAACAGGCTTTGCCGCTTTATGTGCGCGACAAAGTGGCCCAGACCACCGAAGAACGCGCCCAGGTTCAACGCGCGGCCCTGGCCGCCGCCACCTAAGTCGCCATGAGTGCACTGCCCCAGCTCCCATTAGTGCGACTTGAAACCATGACCGCGCCCTGGTTGGACAAAGTCGCGCGCATCGAAAAAAGTATTTACGCCCACCCTTGGTTAGAGGGCAACTTCGCCGACTCGCTGCAAGCCGGCTATCCGGCGCAACTGCTGCTGGCCGATGTGGCGCCTGACCAGAGTGAACTGATTGGCTACTTTGTGGCCATGAAAGGTGTTGACGAAGTGCACCTGCTCAACATCACGGTGGCCAAGGCTTACCAGGGCCAGGGCTTTGCCCGGTTGATGCTGGACGCACTCTGCCTGTGGTCAAAAGGTCAAAACGCCCAATGGCTGTGGTTAGAGGTGCGCATCAGCAACACCCATGCACAGCAGGTCTACGAACACTACGGCTTTCACCAGGTTGGCACACGCCGCAACTACTACCCGCTCAGCGCCTTCAAGCGCGAAGATGCGGTGGTGATGAGCAAACCCTTGAGCCCCGCATGACAGCCCGCGCAGCACCCCGCCCGCAGAAAGGCAGCGCATGAGCCTGGACCTGGACAAACGCCAGCGCGCCATGTTGCGCGAAATGGGCATACGCCTGTGGCAACCTCCGGGCGCGGCCTTGGAAACAGCCGCCCCGCCCAGCGCGGCTGCTTTGCGAGCGACCCCAACACCAGCACCGACACCTTCAGCGGCAACCGCCCCTGGCGCCAGCACAGCGCAGAGTGCGCAGAGTGCGCCGGTTGCGGCCGGCAGCGTGTGGACACTGGGCGCTGCACGCGCCATGTACGAACCCGCAGCCGGCGCTTCGGCGCGCTGGCTGCTGCTGATTGAAACGCCGGCCGACAGCGCTGATGTCGAGCTTTTTACAGGCGACACAGGCTTGCTGCTGGACAACATGCTGCGCGCTGCGGGCCTTCCAAACAGCGCTCGCGCGGCCTGGGCGCCGGTGTCTCGTCTGGCCACAGCCGCCGGGCCGGACAGCGGCGAGCCGGGTCTGGCGCTGCAAGGCAGCTTGGACGCGCTGGTGCAGGCCGAAAAACCGGACGTGCTGCTCATCATGGGCCGGCTGGCGGCGCAGGCGCTGCTGCAAACGGGTGAGCCGCTGGGCAAGCTGCGCGGTCAAAAGCATCTGCTCGCCGGCGTGCCGGCCTTCGTCACCTACGACGCCGCCTACCTGCTGCGCAGCCTGCCCGACAAGGCCAGGGCCTGGGACGATCTGTGTCTGGCGCAGCAGGCTGCGCATGACGACCCACTTCTTACAATAGCCCCATGATCTTTCTTGACATGCTCGGCGCGGCCGAGCGCCAAAACCAGTCCATGCTGTGCGTGGGCCTGGACCCGGACCCTGCCAAGTTCCCCGGCAAATTCAAAGGCGACGCCAACAAGATTTACGATTTTTGCGCCGCCATCGTGGATGCCACCGCCGACCTGGTGATCGCCTTCAAGCCGCAGATTGCCTACTTTGCCGCGCACCGCGCCGAAGGCCAACTCGAACGCCTGATGGAACACATGCGCCGCATGGCGCCGCAAGTGCCCGTCATACTGGACGCTAAGCGCGGCGACATCGGCAGCACCGCCGAGCAGTACGCCATCGAAGCCTTTGAGCGCTACGGCGCCGACGCGGTCACCCTGTCGCCCTTCATGGGCTGGGACTCGGTAGCGCCTTACCTTAAGTACGAAGGCAAGGGAGCTTTTTTGTTGTGCCGCACCTCCAACCCCGGCGGTGACGACCTGCAAAACCAGCGTCTGGCTTCGGTCGAGGGCCAACCGCTGCTGTATGAACACGTGGCCCGCCTGGCGCAAGGCCCCTGGAACCTCAACGGCCAGCTCGGCCTGGTGGTGGGCGCCACCTACCCGGCAGAAATCGAGCGCGTGCGCCAGGTCGCGCCCACGCTGCCGTTGCTGATACCCGGCGTGGGCGCGCAAGGAGGCGACGCGGTGGCCACAGTGCGCGCCGGCTACAAAGCAGGCGCGCCCATCATCGTCAACTCATCGCGGGCAATTTTGTACGCGTCCTCAGGCGAGGACTTTTCCGCTGCGGCGCGGCGCGAAGCCCTCAAGACGCGCGATATTTTGCAGGCCGCGCGCAACCCGGGATAGAGTCAACTCGCGTTGAACGTGAAACGCCGCCGCGCTATCCTTCAGACATGTCGATGAACCCGCTTGATTCAGTCCGCTTTGCCCGCCAGGTCGGCTTTGGCCTGGCGCCGGACGAAGCCACCCCCGACGACCCGCTGGCCTGGGCCCAAGCCCAGCTCGACAAAGCACCGGCCGTGGCTTTTCTGGCCGACCGCACGGGCATGCTGATGACCGGCCTGCCCGAAAGCGTGCGACTGGTGGACAGTCAGAAAGACGCCACACTGGCCATGCAAGGCCATTGGGACGCCGAAAAAAACAGCTTTGAGCAGTCGCGCAAATTGCCACGCCCGGAGTGGGAAAAACTGCGCTACGAAACAGTGGACCTGCCCTACTGGCGCATGGCGCCCTGGCAGGAGGTGCTGGCGCGTGGCGCCATGGCCGTCAACGGCCCGGCCCCTGTGTTTGAGCGTTTCTGGCACTTCTGGACCAACCACTTCACAGTGGCGCCGGCCAACAACAACATCAACGCCATGGTCGGGCCTTACATGCGCATGTTGCGCGGCCGCATGAGCGGCCACTTTCGCGACATGCTGTTAGAGGCGGTCACGCACCCGGCCATGGTGCTGTACCTGGACAACGCCATCTCTACCGGCCCAAGCTCTCAAAACAGCCGGAACGAAATCAGTAAGAACGGCAAAGCCAAACACAGCATCAACGAGAACCTGGGGCGCGAGCTGTTAGAGCTATTTACGCTCAGCCCAGCCGCCGGCTACAGCCAGGCCGACGTGATGGGCGCCACCTTCATCCTGACCGGCTGGGGCGTGCACAAGCCCTCAGACACCTGGAACAAATCCGGCGCGCCCTACGGCAGTTATTTCGACTTTGGCCGGCATGAGCCGGGCAGCCACAGCGTGATGGGCAAGTCTTACAGCGCGTTTGTGCGCAACGACGGCAAGCTCAACGACTTGGTTGATGACCTGGCCGCCCACCCCGCCACAGCGCAGCATATTTGCCTCAAACTGGCCACCGCCTTCATCGCCGACGAACCCCCGCCTGAGGCTGTGGCGCGGCTGGTGAAGGTATTCACGCAAAGCAAGGGCCATCTGCCCAGCCTGCACAAGGCGGTGGTGGCCGAAGTGGCGCTGGCAGGCGCCGCCTCGCGCAAATTTCTGCTGCCCGAAAGCTGGCTCTGGAGCATTTACCGCGTGGCGGGCGCAGAACTGCCCGTGGTGCCGCCGCTGCGCGAGTTGCGCGGCGAGCGCCTGCACGACATCCTCACTGAGCTGGGTCAACCGGTTCATTATTGTCCGCAGCCCAATGGCTGGTCGCTGCAAAGCCGCGACTGGATTTCCAAAGAAATGCTAGACCGGCGCGTGCGCTACGCCTTTCAGTTTGTC
>CAXNEG010000021.1:0-13622 GCA_964201305.1 Polaromonas sp. | reverse complement strand
GGGGGTGAAATAGCAGACAAGCAGGCAACTTAGGTGAAAATCGGCACAAAGGTTTTGATAGCAAAGCCTCTTCATACAAAGAAACCATGTCCGCCGTTTTCAATTTTACCTTTGTGCCCTGGTTCCGCTCGGTGGCCCCTTACATCCACCTGCACCGGGGAAAGACCTTTGTGGTCGGCATGGCCGGCGAAGCCATTGCGGCCGGCAAGCTGGCGCACATTGCACAAGACCTGGCGCTGATTCAGAGCATGGGCGTGAAGATCGTGCTGGTGCACGGCTTTCGTCCGCAGGTCAATGAACAACTCGCCGCCAAGGGCCACGAGGCTCAGTATTCACATGGCATGCGCATCACCGATTCAGTAGCGCTGGACTGCGCGCAGGAAGCCGCCGGCCAGTTGCGCTACGAGATTGAAGCGGCCTTCAGCCAGGGCCTGCCCAACACACCCATGGCCGGCTCGACGGTGCGCGTGATCTCTGGCAACTTCATCACCGCCCGGCCGGTCGGCATTGTGGATGGGGTTGATTTCAAACACTCGGGCCTGGTGCGCAAGGTGGACACCGTGGGAATTCGGCGTACGCTGGAATTTGGCTCGATGGTGCTGCTGTCGCCGTTTGGCTTTTCTCCCACCGGCGAAGCATTCAACCTGACCATGGAAGAAGTCGCCACCAGCGTGGCCATTGAGTTACAGGCCGACAAGCTGATTTTTCTGACCGAGATTCCCGGCATCCGCATCGATCCCGCACAGCCGGCCAGCGACGACAACCCGATCGACACCGAGCTGCCGCTGGCCGCCGCCAAGAAACTATTGGCAGATCTGCCTGACGCCCAACAACCCAGCGACACCGCGTTTTACTTGCAGCACTGTGTCAAGGCCTGCCAGCACGGTGTAGAACGCAGTCACATCCTGCCCTTTGCCACCGACGGCGCTCTGCTGCTGGAAATCTATGTGCATGACGGCATCGGCACCATGGTGATCGATGAAAAGCTCGAGAGCCTGCGCGAAGCCACCATCGACGATGTGGGCGGCATATTGCAACTGATAGAGCCTTTTGAAAAAGACGGCACCCTGGTCAAGCGTGACCGCACCGAGATTGAGCGCGACGCCGGTCTGTACACCGTGATCGAGCATGACGGCGTGATCTTCGGATGCGCAGCCCTCTACCCATACCCCGAAGCCAAAACCGGTGAGATGGCCGCGCTGACGGTGTCGCCGCACACACAAAGCCAGGGTGACGGTGAACGCATGCTCAAGCGCATTGAGCAGCGGGCCCGCGCTGCCGGCCTGCAAAGTATCTTTGTGCTGACCACCCAAACCATGCACTGGTTTTTAAAGCGCGGCTTCAAACCGGCGGAGATCGATTGGCTGCCCGAAGCGCGGATGCGCAAATACAACTTGAACCGCAAGAGCCAGGTGATGGTCAAACAACTAGGCCCTTGAGCCTTAGCAGGCTACAGCGGTGGCCGGGCGGTTCGCCTAGTTACGACGGTGCCACAAACCGCGCAGAAGAACCAGCGCTACCAATGAAATGGCTGCAAAAGCCAAAAATGACCAGTTGGCAATCGACAAGCTCAAAAAAGTCCAGTCCACCTTGCTGCAATCGCCGCTGCCTTTGAAAATCATCGGGATGACGCGCTGCAGGGGAAAGGTCTCAATCATTCCGTAGAAGTCCCGGCCGCAAGAGGCGATCTGGGGCGGGTACAACTGCAGCCAGCTTTGGCGGGCGGCCACAAAGGCCCCGAAAAGCGTGGCCAATGCGAGCAGTGACAAGCCCGTCAAAAGCGAAGCAGGCTTACGACCAAGTGCAGAAAAACCAGCGATCAGCATCGCCAGCACCAAGGCGTAACGCTGAACAATGCACATCGGGCAGGGTTCGAGCCCGACCCCATGCTGCAAATACAGGCCAAAAGCCAGCATCAAGAAACTGACCAGCGCAATCAAGCCCAAGGCACGGCGAGGCAAGAGGGTTCTGCGGTCAGAAAACATGGGGGAATGAAGGCCGTTGAGGCTACGCACGGCGTTGAAGAACACCCGGCGCGCAGCCTGCAAAGCGGCAGTTTATGAAATTACTGTTTGCCGGCAGCAGCGTTGCTGATCGTTTCATCCAGCGCCTTGCATGATGGCGCGCAAACGGCTTGGGCTTTACCCAGAACTTTGCGGGTACCCATCATGGAGCGCGGGCGATGCTTGCCACACATGAAACAGGACATGGTCGCGCTGCCAAAAGAGGTGGTTGCCACAAAGGGCGAGCCGGAAACTTTGGACTTGTAGCGCAGGCCGTCAGGTAGAACGGCGGTTTTGGTTTCAGATCGTGCCACGGGCGGTGCCTACTTTCGGTTAACGCTCAAAGCGTTGTGGGGCTTGCATAGCTTGACTTAAAAAACCACGGTGTCTTTGCGTTTTTCAAGTCTTGAACCTTATTTTAACGCTGAACGCCCAAGCTTGACCTGAGAAGGCTGTAACTTTGGTGACCGACATCGCAAAACGGCATGGCACGGGGGCAAAACCGCCCGGAAGGTGGCTCGCAGGCAAAGATCCATAAAATAGACTCCTCATCTTGCCGCCTATCCACTTTGGCCCTTTTGCTTTTAAGAAAGAATTTCATGGCACGCTTTGTCAACTGCATCAAACTCGGCGCGCAAGCCGAAGGGCTTGATTTACCCCCTTATCCCGGCCCGCTGGGCAAGCGCATCTGGGAAGAAGTCAGCAAGCCAGCCTGGGCCGAGTGGATGAAACAGCAAACCATGCTGGTCAATGAAAATCGACTGAACCTGGCCGATGCGCGTGCCCGCCAGTACCTGGCACGCCAAATGGAAAAGCACTTTTTTGGCGACGGTGCAGACGCCGTGGCTGGCTACGTTCCGCCATCGACTTGAAACCTTGGCAGCTGCTGATACGGCGGCAGCGTGCAAATACCCCCCTCTTTTCTGCACGGCTGCGGTTTACCCCGGGCCTGGGCCGGGCTGCCTCAATGGTGCGTTTTAGAAACCAGCTTTGGCGCGGGTTTGAACTTTCTAAAGACTTGGCAAGCCTGGAAAGCCGACCCCGATCGGCCCCGTATCTTGCACTTTGCTGCATGCGCGCCGTTTGCGTTCAGCCGCAGTGAATTTCTTCAAGCCGCAGCCAACCTGCCCGGGCTTTTGCCATTGGCCCAGCAACTGGCGGCAGAGTGGCAGGGTTTGCTGCCTGGCCTGCACCGCCTGAGTTTTGAAAACGGTCACCTGCTGCTGAGCTTGTGCATCGGAGACGCCCAAGACATGCTCAAGGTGCAAAGCCTGGCCGCAGACAGCGTTTTTCTAACCGGCTTGCGCCGGCAGCACCCAGCGCCCGGGTGGGAACTCAACACGCTCAAAGCCGTGGCCCGTTGTTCCCGCCGCGGTACCCGACTGGCCTCCCGTGAAGTGGAACCCGGCATGCTGGAAGGCCTCAAACAATGCGGCTTTGAGCTCATTAAATCCACCGGCTTGCCGGCTGACGCCCACATGGTGCATGCACTTTTCAACCCCGGCTGGGAGCCTAAAACGCCTCGACAAGTCACCAGGCCTTTGCCCGGCGCCGACATGCGCTGCGTGGTGATTGGTGCCGGTTTGGCAGGTGCATCTTGTGCCGCCAGCCTGGCCAGACGCGGCTGGCAGGTGACGGTGCTTGACGCCCGCAAGACTGTGGCCGCTGGTGCCTCCGGCTTGCCGGCGGGCATGCTGGCGCCGCATGTTTCGCCGGACGACAGCGTCTTGTCCCGCCTCTCACGCCAGGGTTTGCGCGCCACCTGGCAAACAGCCCGCAGCCAGCTGCGTGAAGGTTTGGACTGGCAGGCCTGCGGCGTTTTGCAGCGCCGTTTTGACAGCAGTGGCGCGCTGCCACCTGACTGGCCTGAAGCAGGCGAGTGCTGGAGCCGGATGGCCACCGCTGCAGATGGCGCAATGCCCGCGCCGGACAGCGCTTTATGGCATGGCGCCGGGGGTTGGATCAAACCTGCAAAGCTGGTTCAAACACTGCTTTCCGGTGCGGGCATACGCACCTGTCTGGGCGTAAACATAGACCGATTGCAACGCATGCCGGGACTTGAGCCGCTCTGGCAGGTTCAAACGGCTTCGGGCCAGTGCATCGCCGAAGCCACGCTGGTGGTGCTGGCGGCCGGCTTTGACAGCGCAGCCTTGCTCAAAAGCCGCCCGATGGAAGACAGTTTGACAACCGCCATGCCCTTACAAGCCATTCGCGGCCAGCTGGCCTGGGGCTTGGTGCCCAGTGACGCCAATCTGCCGGCCAGTCCCGTGAACGGTGACGGTAGCTTTATTCCTTCTTTTCCGGTCCCTCAAGACCCTGCCGGCGGGTCGGGGCAAGACCTGGTGTCTCATTGGTTGATGGGCGCCAGTTTTGAGCGTGGCGTGAGTCATGACGACACAAAGGCCGCAGATCAGCTGGCGCTGTTGGGTCGCTTAAGACATTTGCTGCCTGCCACAGCAGCATCGCTGTCACCTGCGTTTGAAGAGGGGCGGGCCATGGCCTGGGCTGGTGTGCGGTGCGTGTCACCCGATCATTTGCCACTGGTCGGTGCGCTGGACGAGACCGCTCTGCCTGGCGTTCATGTTTGCACCGCCTTGGGCTCTCGCGGCCTGACGTTTGCCCTGCTGTGCGCTGAGCTGCTGGCAGCCTGGCTGCATAACGAGCCGCTGCCGGTCGAAAAGCGGCTGGCCCACGCATTGCGAGCCAGTCGATTTCAAAAAAACTGAGCCCATGCCGTTTGTGGGAATAAGCTAATTCGCATAAGCGTAGAAGAAAACTGTCGTTTGAAATGACACAGGCTTCTTCTACAGTTGCCGCTTATGCATGAGTTCGCTTTTATTTTGTCCGGTTTTGCCGTGGGTCTGATCGTCGGCTTGACCGGGGTGGGTGGCGGCTCGTTGATGACGCCTTTGTTGATTTTCGGCTTTGGTATCAAGCCGCATCTGGCCATTGGCACTGATTTGCTGTTTGCGGCCTTCACCAAAATGGGCGGCACCGTGAGTCTGGCGCGCCGCCGTTTGGTGCCTTGGCGCCTGGTGGCCACGCTCAGTCTGGGCAGCATTCCGGCAGCCTTGGCCACGCTCTATATCTTGCACAGCATGGGCCCTGCCAACCCCTTGGTGCAAAAAACCATGACATTGACGCTGGGCGTCGCTTTGCTCCTCACCGCGCTAGCCTCACTTTACAAAGCCATACGGGGCAAGCAGGTGCCGCGCCAGATAGCGCACCATCAATTGGCCGCAGCAACCTGGCCCCGCCACTGGAGCTTGCCACTGTTGTTTGGCGCCTTGATTGGCACGCTGGTCACACTCACATCGGTGGGCGCCGGTGCGATTGGCGTCACTGCGCTGATGCTGCTTTACCCTTTCCTGCCGCTGCCACGCATTGTGGCGGCCGACATTGCTTACGCCGTACCACTGACTTTGGTGGCCGGATTGGGTCATGCATCTTTGGGGTCTGTGGACTGGCCGCTGCTTGGCTTGCTGCTGACCGGCTCATTGCCCGGCATCTGGCTGGGCTCGCAACTGGTGCACAAAACGCCTGACCGGATCATTCGCTCACTCTTGTCCCTGTTGCTGGCCTATGCCGGCGTCAAACTCATTGCTATCTGACTTTTTACTTCTGCGACATGTACCAATACACCGAATTTGACCGGGCCTTCGTGCAGGCTCGGGCCGACCAGTACCGCGACCAGCTCAGCCGCTGGCAAGCGGGCCAACTACCCGAAGACGAATTTCGACCGCTGCGCCTGCAAAACGGCTGGTATGTGCAGCGCTACGCCCCTATGCTCCGAGTGGCTGTTCCCTATGGTGAGCTCTCCAGTGCACAGTTGCGCGTGCTGGCCCAAATTGCCCGCGACTACGACCAACCGCAGCCCGAGTTGCTGCGCGCCGCCCAGGCCAAGCAGGATGTGCTGGGGCCGGTGCAAAGCGGCGGCTTGTCGATCAGTTCCAAACTGACAACCGGCTACGGGCACTTCACGACGCGCCAGAACGTGCAGTACAACTGGATTCCACTGGACAAATCAGCCGACGTGATGGATCTTCTGGCCAGCGTCAACATGCACGGCATCCAGACCAGCGGCAACTGCATCCGCAACATCACCAGCGACGAGCTGGCGGGCATTGCGGTGGACGAGATTGCCGACCCGCGCCCTTTTGGCGAGATCCTGCGCCAGTGGAGCACGCTGCACCCCGAATTCGCCTTCCTGCCGCGCAAGTTCAAGATCGCCATCAGCGGCGCTACGGAAGACCGCGCCGCCACCGCCTGGCATGACGTTGGCTTGTACCTGATCCGCAATGCCGAAGGCGAACTGGGCTTCAAAGTGCAAGTGGGCGGCGGCATGGGCCGCACGCCTGTCATCGGCAGCGTGATCCGCGAGTTCCTGCCCTGGCACCAGGTGATGAACTACATCGAGGCCATCGTGCGCGTGTACAACCGCTACGGCCGGCGTGACAATATCTACAAAGCGCGCATCAAGATTCTGGTCAAAGCCGAAGGCCAGCGGTATATCGACGATGTCGAGGCCGAGTACCAGCAGATCATGGACCACGACGGCGGCCCGCACACCATCACGCAGGCCGAGCTGGACCGAGTCACTGCCTGCTTTGTGCCGCCGACTTTGAACTGTGACCGCAAGAGCGCCGACGCCAAAATCGCCAACATTCTGCGCGCCGCCGCTGAGGACGACATCGAGTTCGGCCGCTGGCTCAAGCAAAACGTGCGTGCACACCAAAACCCCGACCTCAGGGCGGTCACCCTGTCGTTCAAACGCCTTGGTCAGGCCCCCGGCGACGCCACTGCCGACCAACTCGCGGTGGCCGCTGACCTGGCCGAGCGCTTCAGCGCCGGCGAGGTGCGCGTGACGCACGACCAGAACCTGCTGCTCCCCTGGGTGGCTTGCGACCAGTTGCCCGAGCTCTGGCGCGCAGCGCGAAAAGCCGGTTTTGCCAAGCCCAATATCCGTCTGCTGACCGACATGATCGCCTGCCCGGGCGGCGACTTTTGCGCGCTGGCCAATGCGCGTTCTATCCCGATTGCCGAAGCCATCACCGAGCGCTACCAGGACATGGACGAGCTGCACGACCTGGGCGAGATCGACCTGCACATCAGCGGCTGCATCAACTCCTGCGGCCACCACCACAGCGGTCACATCGGCATTCTGGGCGTGGACAAAGACGGCCTTGAGTGGTACCAGGTGTCGCTGGGCGGCGCGGACGGCTCAACCCTGAGCGGCACGGCCGTGCCCGGCAAGGTGGTCGGCCCATCGTTCTCAGCCTCTGAGGTGCCGGAAGTCATTGAAGCCGTGCTCGAAACTTATCGCCAGCAGCGGCAAGCCGGCGAGACCTTCATCGCCACGCTGCGCCGCGTCGGCATGGAGTCCTACAAGGACGCCGCTAAAGCCGCACGCCTGCCGGCAGCGGTCTGATCAGCTTGACACAAAAAACATGAAATTACTCATCTCCAACGAGCACCAGGACGCCGGCACACAGCCCGCAGCCGTGCAACTGGCCAACGACGCCGACCCGATGAGCCTGCCGCTGGCCGGCGTTGCGCGCATTGACTTGCACTTCCCCAAGTTCACCGACGGCCGCGCCTACAGCCAGGCTTTTTTGCTGCGTCGCCGCCGCGAGTTCAAGGGCGAGATTCGCGCCACTGGTGACGTGCTGGTGGACCAGCTGGCCCAGATGCAACGCAGCGGCTTTGACGTGGCCGTGCTGCGCGCCGACCAGCCGCTGGCCGTGGCCCAGCGCGTGCTGGCAAGTAACCCCGGCATTGGTGTGGGCAGCTACCAGGGCGACGCGGTGCAAGTGGCGCCGCACTTTGCGTTGGTTGAAGAACACTACGCACCCTGACATGAGCGCCCTGACCCTTTACGCCCAGGCCTCGGCCGACTTTGAGGCCAAGCTGTCCGAAACCAAAGCCGTTTTGCTCAGCGCCGCGAAAATGTTTTCGCCGCTGACGCAAGCCTCCAGCCTGGGCGCTGAAGACATGGCCATCACCCACCTGCTGGGCGAGACCGGCATCGACTGCAGCGTGTTTGTGCTGGACACCGGCCTGCTGCATGCGCAAACCTTAGCTCTGATCGGCCGCATCGAAGCGCGCTACGCCCACCAGGTGCGGGTATTTCGCCCGCAGCCGCAAGCCGCCAGCGCCTTTGTCAGCGCGCATGGTGACAAAGCCATGTACGAGAGCGTGGACCTGCGCAAGCAATGCTGCGGCATCCGCAAGATGGCGCCGCTGGGCCGGGCGCTGGCGGGCCACAAAGGCTGGCTCACCGGTTTGCGGCGCGAGCAGTCCAACGCACGCGCCGAAGTTGATTTCATCGAGCACGAGTTGGTCGGCCAGGCCGGCGAGCGCGCCAAGGTCAACCCGCTGGCGCGCTGGACGGCCTGCGACGTGTGGCACTTCATTGCGCTGCACAGCATTCCCTACAACCCGCTGCACGACGAGTTCTTCCCGAGCATCGGCTGCGCCCCCTGCACCCGCGCCGTCACCCTGGGCGAAGACATCCGCTCCGGCCGCTGGTGGTGGGAGCAGGAAAGCGCCAAAGAGTGCGGCCTGCACGTGGCCGGCAAAACCGCCTCCATTTCATCCATCATTTCCATCAAAGAGACCTCTTGAACGCCCGAATCGAACCCCAAGTGCTGGGCCAGCTCAGCAACGCGCACCTGGACGCCCTGGAAGAAGAAGCCATCTTCATCCTGCGCGAAGTCGCTGCCGCCTTCGAGCGCCCGACCCTGCTGTTTTCAGGCGGCAAAGACTCCTTGGTGCTGCTCAAGTGTGCTGAAAAAGCCTTCGTGGACTGCAGCCGCGGCGGCTCGATTCCTTACCCGCTGCTGATGATCGACACCGGCCACAACTTTCATGAAGTGACCGACTTTCGCGACTACCGCGCCCAGCAGCTGGGCGCGGACCTGGTGGTGCGCAGCGTGGAAGACTCCATGGCCCGCGGCACCGTGCGGCTGGCGCATCCGGGCGAGTCGCGCAATGTGCACCAGTCGGTGACGCTGCTTGAAGCCATTGAAGAGTTCCGCTTTGACGCCCTGATAGGCGGAGCCCGCCGCGACGAAGAAAAAGCCCGCGCCAAGGAGCGCATTTTTTCGCACCGTGACGCTTTTGGCCAATGGCAACCCAAAGACCAGCGGCCCGAGTTGTGGACGCTGTTCAACACCCGCCTGCAACCGGGCGAGCACTTTCGCGTCTTTCCCATCTCCAACTGGACTGAGCTGGACGTCTGGCAGTACATAGCGCGCGAAAACATCGAGCTGCCCTCGCTGTACTACGCCCACCAGCGCCAGGTGGTCGAGCGCAAGGGCCTGTTGGTGCCGGTGACCGAGCTCACACCGCTCAAGGCCGGTGAAAACGCCATTGATAAAACCGTGCGTTTTCGCACTGTCGGCGACATCACCTGCACCTGCCCGGTGGACAGCACGGCGGCCACGGCTGCCGAGATCGTGCTGGAAACACTGAGCGCCGACGTCAGCGAACGCGGCGCCACGCGCATGGACGACAAAACATCGGACGCTTCCATGGAAAAGCGTAAAAAAGAAGGTTATTTTTGATGAGCACGACGCTTGAAATGCAAACCACTGAAGCCCCGGCCAACGCCGTCCAGGACACCCGCGCTGCCCTGCGCTTTGTCACCTGCGGCAGCGTGGACGACGGCAAAAGCACGCTGATCGGCCGGCTGCTGGTGGACAGCAAAGCCGTGCTGCAAGACCAGCTGGCCGGCGTACAGCGCGGTGGCCAGACCGACCTGGCCCTGCTGACCGACGGCTTGCAAGCCGAACGCGAGCAAGGAATCACGATTGACGTGGCTTACCGCTACTTCAACACTGCCGCACGCAAATTCATCATTGCCGACGCGCCCGGCCATGAGCAGTACACGCGCAACATGGTCACCGCCGCCTCCAGCGCTGACGCCGCTGTGGTGCTGGTCGATGCCACTAAGCTGGACTGGCAATCAGCCCATCCCGAGCTGCTGGCACAAACGCGCCGTCATTCACTGCTGGTGCAACTGCTGCGCGTGCCGGCCATCGTGTTCGCTGTTAACAAGTTGGACGCTGTAGAAGACCCGGCGCGGGCGTTTGCCCAGATCAGCGCAGCACTGCAAGCCCTCACACAAGACGCCGGCATCACGGCGCACGCCATCGTGCCGGTGTCAGCACTGATAGGCTACAACGTGGTTGATCCCAAGCCGGGCTGGTGCAATTACAAGGGCCCGACACTGTTGGCCTTGCTCGAAAAGCTGTCCGCAACGCCTGCCGACATCACCCAGACTTTCAGCTTTCCGGTGCAGTGGGTCGAAAAATTTTCTTCGAGCACCGACACCTCCCAGGGCCGCCGTATTTTTTGGGGCCGCATTGCCGGCGGCGCGGTGCAGGTCGGCCAGCGCGTGAGCGTGCTGCCCGGCGGCAAAAGCGCCGTGGTGGCCCAAGTACTGGACCATGCGCGCAGCCCCAAGGCCGTGCGCGCCGGCCACAGCGCCGGCATTATTTTGGACCGCGAGCTCGACGTCTCGCGCGGCGACGTGCTGCTGGCCACTGAAGGCTTTGGCGACTCACCCGGCAAACGAACTCTGACAGCCACCGTGGCCTGGATGGACGACGAGCCCTTGGTTCCAGGTCGTCTTTACTGGGCCTTGCAGGGCCACCGCTGGGTCAAAGCCAAGGTCCAACGCATCGTGCTCCAGGTCAATATCCAGACCCTGGCGCAGCAACCGGCCACCCAACTCGACGCCAACGCCATCGGCGTGGTGGAACTGGTGCTGCAGGCGCCCATCGCCGCCCTGCCTTTTGCGCAATCGCGCACTTTAGGCTCGTTGGTGCTGGTGGACACGGCCTCGCACAAGACCTCGGGCGCCGCTTTGATCCTGTCTGCCCATGAGGGCTGATTTTGGCCCCCCCCCGCTATTGCGTTCTGGAAAACTCTTAAAATAAATGGTTTTCACCGCCCTGCACCACCAACATGACCCACGTCGTTTCCGAATCCTGTATCCGTTGCAAGTACACCGACTGCGTGGATGTTTGCCCTGTGGACTGTTTCCGCGAAGGCCCGAACATGCTGGTGATAGACCCGGACGAGTGCATTGACTGCGCCGTCTGCATCCCCGAATGCCCGGTCAACGCCATTTATGCCGAAGAAGACCTGCCCGCAGACCAGATGGCTTTTATCAAGCTGAACATCGAACTGTCTCACCAGCCAGGCTGGAAAAGTATCACCAAGCGCAAAGCGCCCTTGGCGGATGCAGATGACTGGAAAGACAAGACCGGCAAACTCGGCGAACTGGTTCGCTGAGCCCCACAGGCTCAGGCCAGCCCCCGTGCCCAGGCCATGCTAATTTCATGCAAAACCCCCTGAACCCTAATGCCAAGGCAACTGGTACGACAGGCCGTGATGCGATTGAAACCGATGCCTTGATCGTCGGGGCCGGGCCGGTTGGTCTGTTTCAGGTCTTTCAGCTCGGTCTGCTGAACATCAAAGCGCATGTTGTCGACGCACTGCCCCACCAGGGCGGCCAGTGCATGGCGCTTTACCCGGAAAAACCCATCTATGACATTCCTGGCTTGTTGGCGACTACAGGTAAAGACCTGACAGCATCATTGCTCAAGCAGTCCGCCCCCATGGGTGCGGTATTTCACCTCGGCCAGGAGGTCAGCGCCATTGAGCAGCGCAGCGACGGACGCTTTGATGTGCAAACATCCAATGGCACACTTTTTATCAGCAAAACCATTTTCATTGCGGCCGGCGTAGGCTCATTTCAGCCACGTCGCCTGCATTTAGAAGGTCTGGCCAAGTTGGAAGGCAAACAAGTCTTCTACAGCGCAGGCGATACGGCTGACTTAGCAGGCAAGCATCTGGTGATCGTCGGCGGGGACGAAACAGCCCTTGAGTGGGCCATCAAGTTGGCTGATCAAGGCCCCGTGCGAGCCACCAGTGTGACCCTGGTTCACCGGCGCGATAACTTTCAAGCCCCGCCGGCGACAGTCGCCCGCATGCGCGCTCTGCATGCAAACGGGGCCATCAAGTTGTTGATCGGGCAGCCCACGGCCTGGCATGCCCAACACGATCAATTGACGCAGCTCGATGTGACGAACACCGACGGGGTGTCTCTCCAAGTACCCTTGGATGCCATGCTGGTCAGCTTGGGCTTGTCCCCCAAGCTCGGGCCTCTTGCCAACTGGGGACTGGACATGGAGCGCAAACAACTCCGGGTCGACACCGAAAAATTCTCTACCAGCGTGGCCGGCATTTTTGCAGTGGGTGACATCAACACCTACCCCGGCAAGAAAAAACTCATTTTGTGCGGCTTTCACGAATGCGCTCTGGCCGCTTTCGGTGCTGCCGCACTGATCTTCCCGGACCAAAGCATTCAGCTTCAATACACGACCACCAGCACGAAACTGCACAAGTTGCTGGGGGTGTCGGTGCCGCCGGATGAGGGTTTGGATTAGAATAAGTTCGGTTAGTAAGAACCATTCGCTAGGGGTGTTGGGGTTCACAAAATGGTGTGGCGCCGACTGAGAAAGACCCTTTGAACCTGATTGAGGTAATCCTCGCGCAGGGAAGCCGTTAGCAATTGCTGCACCTCCATTCACAGGCCTGCTTGCGTATTGCTTTCAAGCCCACCTGCGCCAATTTGCAAATTATGGCTTGGAGCAGACATTGACAAACCTGACAAATCCCCAGTCCGCGTCCCCTGACGCTGGCAATACGGCGCTTAGCCCGGTGACGGCCAGCGAGCGCGTCTTTGCGTTGGGCGATCATGCTTCGCTGTGGTTCAGTCTTGGCGTTGGCCTCTTGGTCATGCAGATCGGCGCTTACCTGATGCCGGCCATGGGAACCCAGGATGCCTTGCTGGCGATTGTGGCTGGCTCCATCCTTGGCGCCGGTATTTTGGGCTGGGTCGCCAAGATAGGCTGCGACAGCGGACTGGCCAGCGCCGGCTTGATGCACGCCGTCTACGGCCGTTCATTTGCGCGATTGCCTATATTGTTGAATATCGTTCAATTGCTAGGCTGGGGCGCTTTTGAGTTGGTTGTGATGCGCGACGCAACAGTGGCTATCGGTCGTCAATCCGGCAGCATGACGGCCGCCTACTGGCCGTATGTGGCCACCGCGCTGTGGGGCGCTGCTGTGATGCTCTTGATGAGCGTGTCGATGGTGCAACTGGTGCGCAAACTCATCGCCCGGGTGGCTTTGCCGCTGGTGGTGCTTTCTCTGATCTGGCTCAGCTGGCAATTTTTGTTGCTGGCGCAGCTCAAGGGCTTTGAAGCCCTATGGAACCGTGCTGGCGCTGGTGGCATGGGCGTCATGTCGGCCTTGGACCTGGTGATTGCCATGCCGATTTCATGGCTGCCGCTGGTGGCTGACTATGCGCGCCATGGACGCAGTGGCGGTGCTGCACTTCGCGGTACCTGGCTGGGTTATGCCTTGGCCAATATCTGGTGTTACAGCCTGGGGGTGTTGGTGGTGTTGACACTGCCCAGCACCGACCTGGTCACTGCGCTGCTGCTGGCCCAGGGCGGATTGATTGCGCTGTCTTTGATCTTGGTCGACGAAGTCGATAACGCCTACGGCGATGCTTACTCCGGCGCCGTGTCTGCACACAGCTTG
>CAXNEG010000020.1:0-14087 GCA_964201305.1 Polaromonas sp. | reverse complement strand
GGCAAAATCAGCGTGGTATTCGGGGTGCTCGTCAATCCACTGGCTGACGATGGTCTCCATCGCGTCGAGTGGCGTGCCGGCCAGGCTTTTGGCATACACCGCGCAAAAGAACTGGCGCACATTGGCTTGGGAGGGCGTGAACATGGGCGAAAGCGTAGCACGCGACGCCTGTCTACACTGGCCCGCATGAGTCCCCGTGCCCCCGCCAGCCATCTCTGCTTTTTCAAGAGCGGCGAGGCCCTGCGCAGCCGCAGCGTGAGTGCGCGCGTGCTCACGGCCACGCTCGATGTGCCGGCGCCCCCCGCCAAAGTCACGGCCGACTGGCAGCGCGAGGTGACGCTGCACTTGGCGCTGGTGCCCGGCGACGTCGAAGCCTTGCCGCTGGCCCGCACCCGGGCGCGCTGGCCGCAGCTGCGCCACTGCGTGCAAGCCATGTCGGATTGGACGCGCACCTTGGGCCTGCCGCAGCTGGCTGACTGCGAGCTGGCCCTGATGGCCTGCCGCGGCGCCAGGTACCACCACGACGGCGCGCAATACGGCGGCGCAGCCTTTGCCAACCTGTTTTTAAGCGAAGACCGGGGGCTGGACTTGCATTTCCCCCTCATCGGCCAGCGCATCCCCTTGGTGCGGGGCACGGCCGTGGTGTTTGACACCGGCCAGCCGCACGCGGTCATTGAGCGCGGCAGCGCGGGCTTTGACGCGGCGCACTTTGCGCCAGAGCGGGATTGCACGCAATTGTTTTTAACGTGGGAACTGCCCATTGAAAACGCCTCTTTGGCGCATGCGCTGCAGATTCAGTTCGACACTGACCCTGCTACTGCCTTGCAGTTGGATGAAGAACAAGTCTGGGTGAACGGTGAGCCCGGTACGGTGTGTCCGGCTTCGGGCCGGTGGTGCCCTAGACTTAGTTTTTGTGCGGCAGAGTGATAGAAGACAATTCAAACCATCTTGTAACTGGAGCTTTTGAATGATCAACAAGATTGCCCCGTCGATTGAGGCAGCGCTGGCCGGTGTGAAGGACGGCTCGACCGTGATGATTGGCGGTTTCGGTACCGCCGGCATTCCGAACGAACTGATTGACGGGCTGATTGCGCAGGGCGCCAAGGACCTGGTCATCGTCAACAACAACGCCGGCAATGCCGACACCGGCCTGGCTGCGCTGCTCAAGGCGGGCCGGGTGCGCAAGATCATTTGCAGCTTTCCGCGCCAGGCCGACAGCCATGTGTTTGACGAGCTGTACCGCAGCGGCAAGCTCGAGCTGGAGCTGGTGCCGCAGGGCAACTTGGCCGAGCGCATTCGCGCTGCGGGTGCGGGTGTGGGTGCGTTCTTTTCGCCCACGGGTTACGGCACCGAGCTGGCCAAGGGCAAGGAAACGCGTGAGATCAATGGCAAGCACTATGTGCTGGAAATGCCGATTTATGGCGACGTGGCGCTGATACGCGCTGAAAAGGGCGACCGCTGGGGCAATTTGGTTTACCGCAAGGCGGCGCGCAACTTCGGGCCTGTGATGGCGACCGCCGCCCGCTTGACGGTGGCCACAGTGCATGAAGTCGTCGAGCTGGGTGCGCTGGACCCGGAGAGCGTGGTCACCCCTGGCATATTTGTCAGCAAGATTGTCAGGATCGACCGCTTGGCCACCGAGGCCGGCGGTTTCAAAAAGGCGGCATGAGCATGAGCTATCAAAAACGCAGCAAAGAGCAACTCGCCCAACGCGTGGCGAAAGACATTCACGACGGCGCTTATGTCAACCTGGGCATCGGCATGCCCACGCTGGTGGCCAACCACCTGCCGGCCGGCATTGAAGTGATATTGCACAGCGAAAACGGCATTTTGGGTATGGGCCCGGCACCTGCCGCCGGGCTTGAAGACTATGACCTGATCAACGCCGGCAAGCAGCCTGTGACCATGCTGGCGGGCGGCGCTTACTTTCACCATGCCGACAGCTTTTCGATGATGCGCGGCGGCCACCTGGACATCTGCGTGCTGGGCGCTTTTCAGGTGAGTGCCTCCGGCGACCTGGCCAACTGGCACACCGGCGAGAAAGACGCCATTCCGGCCGTGGGCGGCGCCATGGACCTGGCGATTGGCGCCAAGCAAACCTGGGTGATGATGGACTTGCTGACCAAAAAAGGCGAGAGCAAAGTAGTGGCCCAGTGCAGCTACCCGATCACCGGCGTTGCCTGCGTCAAGCGCATTTACTCCGAGCTGGCCACGCTGGAATGCACGCCGAATGGCCTGAAGCTCATCGACACAGTCGAGGGTTTAACGAATGCTGAACTTGAAAAAATGCTGGGCCTGCCGATCGCGGCAGCCTGAACTTTCACAACAGATTTTTAAAGAGACACACCATGAATACACAAGCCTTTATTTGCGATGCCATCCGCACTCCATTCGGCCGTTACGGCGGTGCGCTCTCTAGCGTGCGCACCGACGACCTGGGCGCTGTTCCGTTGCGTGCGCTGATGGCGCGCAACCCGAAGGTGGACTGGCAAGCCATCACCGACGTGATCTTCGGCTGCGCCAACCAGGCGGGTGAAGACAACCGCAACGTGGCGCACATGGCCAGTTTGCTGGCCGGCCTGCCGCTGCAAGTGCCGGGCGCCACCCTGAACCGCCTGTGCGGCTCGGGCCTGGATGCCGTGGGCACGGCGGCCCGCGCTATCCGCGCCGGTGAAGCCGGCCTGATGATCGCCGGCGGCGTCGAAAGCATGAGCCGCGCGCCCTTTGTGATGCCCAAGGCCGAGAGTGCTTTCAGCCGCAGCAACGCGGTGTACGACACCACCATCGGCTGGCGTTTCGTCAACAAGCTGATGAAAGAAAAATACGGCGTGGACTCGATGCCCGAGACGGCAGAAAACGTCGCCACCGATTTCAAAATCGAGCGCGAAGCCCAAGACCGCATGGCGCTGGCCAGCCAGCTCAATGCTGTGGCCGCGCAGCAAGCCGGTCACTTGGCACGCGAGATCACGCCCGTGTCCATTCCCCAGAAAAAAGGTGATGCCATCATGGTGGACACCGACGAACACCCGCGTGCCACCACGCTGGAAACTCTGGCCAAGCTCAAAGGCGTGGTGCGCCCCGACGGCACCGTGACGGCCGGCAATGCCAGTGGCGTCAATGACGGCGCTTGCGCGCTGCTGCTGGCCGACGAAGCCAGCGCCGCCAAAAATGGTTTGACGCCGCGCGCCCGCGTGGTGGGCATGGCCACGGTGGGCGTCACGCCGCGCATCATGGGCATAGGCCCCGCGCCGGCCACGCAAAAAGTGCTGGCGCTGACCGGCTTGACGCTGGCGCAACTCGACGTGATCGAGCTCAATGAAGCTTTTGCCGCGCAAGGCTTGGCCGTGCTGCGCCAACTGGGTTTGCAGGACGACGACGCCCGCGTCAACGCCTGGGGCGGCGCCATTGCACTGGGCCATCCATTGGGCGCTTCAGGTGCGCGGCTGGCCACCACCGCCGTTAACCGCCTCCACGCCACCGGCGGTCGTTACGCGCTGTGCACCATGTGCATCGGCGTGGGGCAGGGCATTGCGCTGGTACTTGAGCGGGTTTGAAACAAGGTCTTTGAAGTTTGGGGTGTAGCCCGCGCAAGTGGATGTTCACATGGCTGCTCAGGGGTGGGTTGCTGCGCCAGACGCAGCCGGCAGAACGCATCAACACGGGCAGCCATAATCGGGCGTGTACTTTCCTCTCATCACAGATCCGTATTTTTATGCGGTGGCCGTTCCGGCGGTGCTTTTGCTGGGCATCAGCAAAAGCGGCTTCGGCACCGGCTTTGGCTCGCTGGCCGTGCCGCTGATGGCACTGTCTGTCTCGGTTCTGCAGGCGGCTGCGATTTTGATTCCGGTGCTGCTGGTGATGGACCTGTTCGGGCTGGCCGTGTTCCGCAAAAACGTGGACCTGCCCTTTCTTCGTTTCTTGATCCCACTGGGCGTTTTGGGTTCATTGACGGGCGCTTTGCTGTTCAAGGTGATGGATACGCGCCTTGTGGCGGGGCTGGTGGGCGGCTTCACGCTCTTGTTTCTGGCGCAGCGCATGCTGTTTCCGCCTAAGCCTGACAGCGTGCCGCCGCCGCGCTGGGTAGGCGCAATTCTCACTGTCGTGTCGGGCTTTACCAGTTTTGTAGCCCATGCGGGGGGGCCGCCTGTCAGCGCTTACGTGATTCCAATGCGCCTGAGTCCCTTGCAGTTCGCCTCCACCATGGCCTGGTTTTTCTTTGCCATCAATTTGTCTAAGTGGATTCCTTACGCTTGGCTGGGCTTGCTGGATGCGCGCAACATGGCGACTTCACTGGCGCTTTTGCCCTTGGTGCCCGTGGGCGTCTGGGTAGGTTTGAGCATGGCCAAGCGCATCAGCCCCAAATATTTTTACCGCTTGATTTCGGTCGGTATGTTTTTGACCGGTTTGAAATTGCTGTGGGACGGTTTAGCTTGAATCGCCGGGCTGGGGCACTTCAAAACCGTTTTGCCGCCAGGCCTCAAATACTGTGATGGCCACGGCGTTGGACAGGTTGAGGCTGCGCTGGCCCGCCAGCATGGGCAAACGCAGGCGCTGCGCTGGCGCAAACTGCTCCCGCAGTTCCACCGGCAAGCCTTGCGTTTCAGAGCCAAACACCAGCCAGTCACCGGCCTGAAAGCGGGCTTCGTAGACGCTGCCGGAGCCACGTGTGGTCATTGCGAACATGCGGTCTGCCGCCGGCATAGCACTGGCCAGCAGCGCCTGCCAGCTGGCGTGGTGCAGCACGCGGGTGTACTCGTGATAGTCCAGACCGGCGCGGCGCATGTGCTTGTCGTCCATCGAAAAGCCCAGCGGCTCGACCAGGTGCAGGGTGCAGCCGGTGTTGGCGGCCAGACGGATCACATTGCCCGTGTTGGGGGGAATCTCAGGGGCAACCAGAACAATGTGAAACATGGCGGCATTATGTCGGCGCCGTGCGCGCCAGCACGATGGCACTGACCTCTGCGGCACCGGCCAGTCGCAGTGCAGTCGCAGCCGCCAGCAGCGAAGCGCCGCTGGTCATCACGTCGTCGACCAGCATCACGCGTCGGCCTGCGACATGCGTCGCGCGCAGGGGTTCGAGCGCAAAAGCGCCTTTGACGTTGTCATGGCGCTCGCTGCGCTTGAGCTCGCTTTGGGGCCGGGTGTGGCGTGTGCGCAGCAGCAGCGCGCTGTCAGCTCTGGCGGCGCAGCTGCTTTGGCTTTGCAGTGAACGCGTCAGCTCCCAGGCTTGGTTGTAGCCGCGCCAGCCCAGTCGCTCTGCCGACAGGGGCATGGGCAGCAGCCAGTCGTGGGGCCCTAACTCCGTCAGTGCTTCGCGCACGCCGGGCTGCGCCAGCATCAGGCCGGCCAGGAAAGGGGTCCAGCCGGTCTGGTCGGCGAATTTGTAACGTGCCACCAGACCAGACCAGGGAAAGGCATAGGGCAGGGCCGCGAAACAGGCGTCCAGTCCGAAAGGTTCGCGCCGGCAACGGCTGCACATCGGGCGGGCTTGATCAGGGCTGGCCACCATGCTCAGTGCGCATCGGTGACAGCGCTGGCATGGCTGGCCAAAGCGGTTCATGCATGGCGCGCAAACCGGCCCGCCCGGCCACCCATGGCAGACCGCACAACGGCTGGCAAGGCGAGCCGTGAGCAGGGCGGGCAGGGCACGCAACAACATGATGTCAATATACTAGTCGCTGGCCGTGACCTGCGTCCGTAAGCCCTGCTTTCCCCTGGCGCCCGCATGACTTCGAATCAAAAACCGCCCACCTTGGATCCGCTCGCTGTTGCGCGCTGGCAGCGCAGCGCGCCTGTTCACACGCCTTGGTTGCACGAAGAGGTGGCGCGCCGCATGCTCGATCGCTTGCAGTGGATCAAACTCGAACCTGCTCTTTGGGCGCATTGGTGTGCTGTGCGGGGCGGTCTGGCAACGCACGGCGAGTTGAGCCGGCGTTACCCCCGCTCACTTGCTTTTGTTTTGGAAACTGAACCCGGCCAGGCGCTTTACGCCCGCCGTGCCTTGGGCGCACCATGGTGGCAACAAGTCCTGCAGCGTTTACCGTGGACGGTGCGGGCGGCGCGCTTTGAGGCGCCTGAAGCCGGCAGCCTGAACATGCTCTGGGCCAACATGGCCTTGCATGAGTCTGCTGATCCGCAGGCGCTGCTGTCCCGCTGGCACCGTCTGCTGGCGGTCGATGGTTTCGTGATGTTTTCCTGTCTGGGCCCTGACACGGCACGTGAATTGAGGGATATCTACCAGGCGCTGGGCTGGCCTGCGGCCGGCCATCAACTCACCGACATGCACGACTGGGGCGACATGCTGGTGCAGACCGGCTTTGCTGAGCCTGTGATGGACATGGAGCGCATCACCCTGACTTACGACACACCGGCGCGTCTGCTGCAAGAGTTGCGTGAGCTGGGCCGCAATTTTCACCCTGCGCGATTTGGCGCTTTGCGCGGGCGACGCTGGCGGACGCAGCTCGAGCAAGTGCTCAGTGAGCGTTTGCCCCGTGGGCCTGACGGAAGGCTGCAGCTGACTTTTGAGTTAATTTACGGCCACGCGCTCAAAGCCAGGCCCAAGGTCAAGGTGTCTGCGCTCAGTGCGGTTTCTGTGCAGGACATGCGCAGCATGCTGCAACAGCCGCGGACATGACCCTGCAGGCAGGCGGGACGGGGATTGTGTCTACAATCATTTTTTGTATTCGGGTATGTCCCCTTGCTTTGATGCGTTTTGCACTGAAGCCCTACTTATTTTGAGTTTTCTTTTGTCGACTTCCGACTTTCGATTTCGCCTCGCTTCCGCGCGCATGCCCGGTGAGCCCAACGCCCCAGAGATGCAATGGCAACTTCGCCGTAACTGCTCTGTGACACCGGGTCAGTTGCTACAACTCTACATTTCACTTTGCGTTGTTTCTTTGGGCATTGCCACGCTTTTCTGGTGGCAAGGCGCGTACCTGATCTTGCCCTTTGCCTGGCTCGAGGTGATGGTTGTGGGCGCAGCTTTTTTGATTTACGCCCGCCATGCGCGTGACGGGGAAAAAATCATGTTGCAAGGCTCCCGCTTGGTAGTTGAGCTGGAAACTGCGGGCCGCATTGAGCGGGCGGAGTTTGAACGCCAATGGGTCCGAGTGGAACCTAAAGGCGGTGACGGCTCTTTGATTGAAGTGTCGGGGCAGGGTCACCGGGTCAGTATCGGCCGGCATTTGCGCGCAGAACTGCGCCCGGCGCTGGCCCGCGAGATCCGTTTTGCGCTTCGGGGTGCTTAAAAACCGAACTTGCAAGCACCGCGTCAAGATTGACCGCCAAAATGATCAGATTGCTGTATTTATAATCAGCAGATTAACGACCCCTCAATTGATTTCCTAAAAGTGATGACGATGAACGTAAGCAAAACCACAAGGCCTGGCATGACACAAGCTGGAGCGATTCTGGCGTCGGCCAAACTGGCGCTGTTCGGCAAGGCTTCGGCCGCCGTCGCTGTCCTCGCTGCCTTGGTGTTATTCAGCCCGTCCGCGCTGGCCGTTGTCAAAGACCTGCCTGGTGGCCCTGGTGTTAACCAGCTTAATTTGCCTGAGCCCATCACCCGCATTGCCGCCGAACAGATCTGGTTGCATTGGTTCATGATGATCATCTGCTTGGTGATTTTTGTCGCTGTCTTCGGTGTCATGTTTTATTCCATCTGGAAGCACCGCAAGTCGGTCGGTCACAAAGCGGCCAACTTCCATGAGTCCACCGCCGTTGAAATTGCCTGGACGGTGATTCCCTTTTTGATCGTCATCGGCATGGCCCTGCCGGCGACCAAGGTGCTGGTGGCCTCCAAAGACACCACCAACGCGGACCTGACCATCAAAGCCACCGGCATGCAGTGGAAGTGGGGTTATGAATACATCAAGGGCGAAGGTGAAGGCATTGGTTTCGTCTCAACGCTCGACTCCACCCATCGCCAGATGTCCAACGACGGGGGCCCCAAGAAGGGCCAGGAAATCGACAACTACCTGCTCAAGGTAGACAACCCGCTGGTGGTGCCGGTCAATCAAAAGGTGCGCATCATCACCACCGCCAACGACGTGATTCACGCTTTTGCAGTGCCTGCCTTTGGTATCAAGCAAGACGCCATCCCCGGTTTCGTGCGCGACACCTGGTTTCGTGCCGAGAAAACCGGTGACTTCTATGGCCAGTGCCAGGAACTCTGCGGCAAAGAACACGCTTACATGCCTATCCACGTGAAAGTGGTGACGGCCGAGCAGTACAGCCTGTGGACGGGCGCCAAGCTTAAAGAGGCCGCTGCCAAGGCTGATGATCCGAGCAAAGTCTGGAATCTGACCGATCTGGTCGCCCGCGGCGAAAAAGTCTACGCTGCCAATTGCGCTGCCTGCCACCAGGCCAGCGGTAAAGGCGCAGGTCCAATCAAAGCGCTGGACGGCTCGGCCCTCGTGCTCGACAAGGACCATCTCAAACAAATCACGGTCTTGCTCAATGGCGTGAATAACGGTGCGATGCCTGCGTGGAAGCAACTCAGCGACACCGACCTGGCCGCCGTAGTGACCTACACCAAGAACAACTGGTCCAACAAGACCGGCCAGCTGGTGCAGCCCGCTGAGTTTGTGGCCGCCCGCAAATAAACCCTCGCCCGCCTTTTTGGGCCGGCTGAAACGTCAAACGCAAAAATTTAGTTTTCAAAGGAAGTCAGATGAGTGCCGTACTAGACCATCACGATCACCCCCATGACCACGATCACCACGCCCCCACGGGCTGGCGTCGCTGGGTGTATGCCACCAACCACAAAGACATCGGTACTTTGTACCTGCTGTTTGCCTTTGCCATGTTGATGGTGGGTGGTTTGCTGGCCATGGGCATCCGGGCTGAGCTGTACCAGCCGGGCTTGCAGCTGGTCAACCCCGAGCTGTTCAACCAGCTCACCACCATGCACGGTCTGATCATGGTGTTCGGCGCCATCATGCCGGCCTTTGTCGGCTTTGCCAACTGGATGATCCCGCTGCAGATCGGCGCTTCTGACATGGCTTTTGCCCGCATGAATAACTTCAGCTTCTGGCTGATGATTCCTGCCGCGCTGATGATTACGGGTTCTTTCTTCATGCCCGGCGGCGCACCTGCTGCCGGCTGGACGCTGTACGCACCGCTGACCCTGCAAATGGGCCCCTCGATGGACGCCGGCATTTTTGCCCTGCATATTTTGGGTGCCTCATCCATCATGGGCTCCATCAACATCATCGTCACCATCTTGAACATGCGCGCGCCCGGCATGACGCTGATGAAGATGCCCATGTTCTGCTGGACCTGGTTGATCACTGCGTACTTGCTGATTGCCGTCATGCCCGTGCTGGCCGGTGCCATCACCATGACGCTGACAGACCGCCACTTCGGCACCAGCTTTTTCAACCCCGCCGGTGGCGGTGACCCGGTCATGTACCAGCATATTTTCTGGTTCTTCGGTCACCCCGAGGTGTACATCATGATCTTGCCGGCTTTCGGCATCGTCAGTCAGATCATCCCGGCCTTCGCCCGCAAGCGTTTGTTCGGCTATGCCTCGATGGTTTACGCCACCGGTTCAATCGCCATCCTGAGCTTCGTCGTCTGGGCGCACCACATGTTCACTACCGGCATGCCGGTGACGGGCCAGCTGTTCTTCATGTACTCGACCATGCTGATTGCCGTGCCGACGGGTGTGAAGGTCTTCAACTGGATCGCCACCATGTGGAAGGGCTCCATGACCTTTGAGACGCCGATGCTGTTTGCCGTCGGTTTCCTCTTCGTGTTCACCATGGGTGGTTTCACCGGCCTGATTCTGTCGGTAGCACCGATCGACATCCAGCTGCAGGACACCTACTACGTGGTGGCGCACTTCCACTACGTGCTGGTGGCCGGTTCGCTCTACGCCATGTTTGCCGGCTACTACTACTGGTGCCCCAAGTGGACCGGCGTGATGTACAACGAAACGCGCGGCAAAGTCCATTTCTGGTGGTCGCTGATTTCTTTCAATGTGACTTTCTTCCCGATGCACTTTCTGGGTCTGGCGGGCATGCCCCGTCGCTACGCCGACTACCCGATGCAGTTTGCCGACTTCAATGCGATTGCCAGCATTGGCGGCCTGGCCTTCGGTTTGGCACAGGTTTATTTCTTCTTCTTCGTTTTGCTGCCCACTATGCGTGGCATTGGCCCCAAAGCTTCCGCCAGCCCTTGGGATGGCGCTGAAGGTCTGGAATGGGAAGTTCCCTCGCCTGCGCCGTTCCATACTTTTGAGACGCCACCCAAGCTCAACGCCAACGCCACCAAGATCGTTGCCTGAGTGCGCTACGCTGACCATCCAGGCACGCCATGACACCGGAGCAAAAAAAGAACAACCGCCGCCTGGGCCTCATTCTGGCCACCGTGGCGCTGGTATTTTTTGCCGGTTTCATGGCCCGGTCTATTTTGTTGGCCTAGGCCTGAAGGTACCTACAGCATGAGTCAGACTCGCGAAAATTCGAAGATGCTGGGCAAGCTCGGCGTGATCGTGCTGGGTATGTTCGCCTTCGGTTATGCGCTGGTGCCGATTTATAACGCCATCTGCGAGATGACGGGTATCAATATCCTGGCGCTGGGCGACAAGCAAATTCCGGGCGCTTCTTCTTCGCAGGCGGCCAACACGCAAATCGACAAAACGCGCACCATCACGGTCGAGTTCGATGCCAATTCGCGCGGCCCCTGGCACTTTAAGCCTGCTTCACGCAGCTTGCAGGTGCACCCTGGCGAGCTGACCACGGTGATGTACGAGTTCCAGAACATTCAAGACCGCGCCATGTCGGCGCAGGCCATTCCAAGTTATGCGCCGCGCCAGTCGGCGGCGCACTTCAACAAACTCGAATGTTTTTGCTTTAACCAGTACACCTTGGCCCCCGGCGAGAAAAAGCAGTGGCCGGTGGCCTTTGTGATCGACAACAAGTTGCCGCGTGACGTGACCACCATCACGCTGTCTTACACCTTCTTTGAAGTGGGCGGCAAGACGCCGGCCGCACCTGCCGGGTATCAGAACATTCCGGCCGTCAAACCGGTGGCGTTCGCCCCCGTGCTGCCTCAGGCTTTGGCCAAGGAGGCAGCCCTGTGAGCGAGCCGCGTGCTTTGACTGGCTTGTCCCTGTGGCGCACCGTGAAGGCGGTAGCCTGGTCTTTTGTCGGTTTGCGCGCACGCAGTGAATTTGAGCAAGATGTCCAAAAACTCAACCCGCTTCACATCATTGCGGTGGCTTTGGTGGGTGTGTTTATTTTTATCGGAGCGCTGGTGGCTTTGGTCCATTGGATCGTTCCGGGCTAAACGTAGCGACGCTTTACCCTTTGAGAACCGGCGGGTATTGAGTGCCTAACGGTATTTACAGAATTTAAAAAGAGAACAGAGGAACAGACATGTCTTCAGCATCACACGGGGCAACCCCTTATTACTTCGTGCCGGCGCCTTCGCGCCATCCTTTCATGGCCGCCGTGGGCTTGTTCTTCGTGATTCTGGGTGCGGGACAGTGGGTCAACGGCGTGGGTTGGGGTGCTTATTCCCTGGCTTTTGGCCTGGTGTTCTGGCTGGTCGTGCTCTACCAGTGGTTCAGCCAGGCCGTCGGTGAAAGCGAAGGCGGCTTGTACGGGCACAAGATTGACATGTCGTTTCGCTGGAGCATGAGCTGGTTCATCTTTTCCGAGGTGATGTTTTTCGGCGCTTTCTTTACGGCACTGTGGTGGGCGCGTTCGCACTCTGTGCCTGAACTGGGCAGTCTTGAAAACGCGCTGCTATGGCCCGACTTCAAAGCCGTCTGGCCCAGCATGGCCGTTGGCGTGACCGCATCGCCGGCCGGCATCATTGAGCCCTTCAGCACGGTAGGCCCTTTCTGGCTGCCGACCATCAACACGGCTTTGCTGCTGAGCTCTGGTGTGACATTGACGATTGCCCACCATGCGCTGCGTGAAGGTCATCGCGCCCGCACTGTCAATTTCATGTGGGCCACCGTGCTACTGGGTGTGATTTTCCTGGGTGTACAGGGCTACGAATATGCCCACCTGTATGGTGATCTCAACCTCAAGCTGACATCCGGTGTGTACGGCTCAACCTTTTACATGTTGACCGGTTTCCACGGTTTCCACGTGTTTGTCGGCATGCTGATGCTGCTGTTTGTCACGCTGCGCCTGCGCAAGGGGCACTTCACGGCGGAGCGTCACTTTGGATTTGAAGGCGCAGCCTGGTACTGGCACTTTGTTGACGTGGTGTGGCTCGGTCTGTACATCCTGGTCTACTGGCTTTGAGAACAGGCCCCAGGGCCTGGCAGTGAAGGCTGCTGTTGAAAAAGGCCGCTGTAGCGGCCTTTTTTATCGCCCGTTGGGCAATCCGGTGGGCTGTATGTAACCGAGTTTCCAGGCCAGCAAAATGCAGATAAAAAGCAGCACCGAAAAACCGACCCTGAAAGCCAGCGCCCGCGCCATGTGACTGGTCTTGGCCTTGCCATGGGCGCCGTCTTTCATCATGAAGTAAAGCGCTGCAGCAAGACTGCCCAAAATGGCTAAGAAAGCAAATGTGATGAGGTATGACATGACCATGATTATCCGTCTATGAAAGCTTTGACAGATCGCAGCCGTTTCTGGCTGGTGACACTGGCCGCTGCGTTGACCGCGGCGCTGACTTTTTCGCTGGGTCAGTGGCAACTCGGCCGGGCTTCGCAAAAGTTGGCACTGCAGTCTTCACTGGAGCAAAAAAACAGCTTGCCGGTACTGGGCAATGCCGGCATGTCGGCATTGTCAGCGAGTGACGCAGCCAGTACGGCAGCGCTGGCCGACCGGAGGGTGGAGATTGCCGGTCTGTGGCTGACTGCGCAAACGGTGTACCTGGACAACCGCCCCATGAATGGTCGGCCTGGCTTTTGGGTGCTGACGCCTTTAAAGCTCAGTGGCACGGACAAGCTTGTGCTGGTTCAGCGCGGCTGGATGGCGCGTGACTTTGTGGACAGGGCGCGTCTGGCCCCGATCCAGACCCTTGCCACCGAGGTGCGTATTCAGGGGCGAATGGCCCCCGGACCCGCCAAGTTATATGCCTTCAAGGGCGCCGACACGGGGCTGATCCGGCAAAATCTGGAGATCAAGGCGTATGCTGAGGAAATACGTCAGCCATTGCTACCGGTGCTGGTTCTGCAAACAGGTGACGCCAGTGAGGGCTTACAGCGCGACTGGGCAGCGCCGAACACCGGCGTTGACAAACACCACGGCTATGCAGCGCAGTGGTTTGGCTTGTGCGCTCTGGTGCTGGTTTTGTATGTGTGGTTTCAGGCCATCGTGCCCTTGCGCCGGCGCGCCAAAAGTCTTTGAGTTTCTCTTTTTAGATTTCACTTTGTCTGATGACCTGCCATGCCCGTTGACTCTTTCCGCCCATCAACCACGCCCGACACCTCCCGGCAGGACCAGCCGTTGGGTTTGACCGTGCACGACATCCCGCCACTGAGCGCTGCTGCGCCCACGGCCGCCGGTCGCTGGAAAATGCTGGGCATCTTGTTGGTTTGCGCCTCGCCGGTCATTGCCTCCTACCTGACTTACTACGTGGTGCGGCCCGAAGGCCGGCGCAATTACGGCGAGTTGATCACGCCGCAGCGCATGTTGCCGGCTGTCAGTGCGCTCAGCACAGATGGCAGCGCATATCCTCTGACAGCGCTGAAAGACCAGTGGTTGCTGGTCAGCGTGTCCGGCGGTGCTTGTGAAGCCGTGTGTCAGAAAAATTTGTATTTTCAACGTCAGTTGCGTGAGTCCCTGGGTCGGGAAAAAGACCGGCTGGACTGGCTCGTTTTATTCAATGACGACATCCCGGTGTCGCCCGCTCTGGCGCCGGCGCTCAAGGACGCGAATGTCTTGCGCGTTCCCGCCCGCGAACTGGGCCAGTGGCTGGAGGCCGAACCTGGCCAATCGCTGACGGCACATTTGTACCTGGTGGACCCCTTGGGTCACTGGATGATGCGCTTTCCTGCCAACATGGACGCGCCAGGGGCGGCCAAGGCCAAGCAGGACCTTGAACGCTTGCTGCGTGCCTCCGGCAGCTGGGACAAGCCCGGGCGCTTGCCCGCAAAGGCTCCATGAACGAGGTACCTC
>CAXNEG010000019.1:0-14095 GCA_964201305.1 Polaromonas sp. | reverse complement strand
CCACGCCCCGCATCACCCGTGTGCAAGTCATCCCTGTCGCCGGCCATGACGGCATGCTGCTCAACCTGAGCGGTGCGCACGGCCCTTTTTTCACGCGCAACCTGCTGGTCCTGACCGACAGTTCGGGCCGCACCGGCGTCGGTGAAGTGCCGGGTGGTGAAAAAATACGCAACACCCTGGAAGACGCCCGCCCGCTGATTGAAGGCCAAGTGCTCGGCAACTGGAACCACATTCTGAACAGCCTGCGCACCGCCTTTGCCGGGCGGGACAGCGGCGGTCGCGGTAACCAGACTTTTGACCTGCGCGTGGCCATCCACGCGGTCACGGCGGTTGAAAGCGCACTGCTGGACTTGCTCGGCCAGTTTCTGGGTGTACCGGTGGCAGCGCTGCTGGGCGAAGGCCAGCAACGCGACTCAGTGGCCATGCTCGGCTATTTGTTTTACGTGGGAGACCACCAAAAGACCGACCTGCCCTACCGCAGCGAGCCCGCCGGCGACGACTGGCAGCGCTTGCGCCATGAAGTGGCGATGGACCCGCAAGCCATCGTGCGACTGGCTGAAGCCGCCCACGCACGCTACGGTTTCAAGGACTTCAAACTCAAAGGCGGTGTGCTGCGCGGCGAAGAAGAAATCGAAGCCATCGTGGCGCTGTCAGAGCGCTTCCCCGACGCCGGCATCACGCTGGACCCGAACGGCGGCTGGCTGCTCAAAGACGCCATCCGCCTGTGCCGCGACCGCCACAAAGAACTCGCCTACGCCGAGGACCCCTGCGGCGCCGAAGGCGTTTTTTCGGGCCGCGAGGTGATGGCCGAGTTCCGCCGTGCCACCGGCCTGCGCACCGCCACCAACATGATCGCCACCGACTGGCGCGAGATGGCGCATACCATTCATTTGCAGTCGGTCGACATTCCGCTGGCCGACCCGCATTTCTGGACCATGCAGGGCTCGGTTCGGGTGGCGCAGATGTGCCAGACCTGGGGCCTGACCTGGGGCTCGCATTCGAACAACCACTTTGACATCTCGCTGGCCATGTTCACACACGTGGGCGCCGCCGCGCCAGGCCAGGTGACCGCCATGGACACGCACTGGATCTGGCAGGACGGCCAGCGCCTGACCAAGGAGCCGCTGCAAATCAAGAACGGGGCCATCGAGGTGCCGAAAAAACCCGGCCTGGGCATTGAGCTGGACATGGTCGAAGTCGACAAAGCCCACCAGCTTTATTTGAAGCACGGTCTGGGCGCACGCGACGACGCCATTGCCATGCAGTACCTGATTCCCAACTGGACATTCAACAGCAAGCTGCCCTGCATGGTGCGCCCTTGAGAACCCGCCTGCGCATCGGCGTGGTCGGTGCAGGGCTGGGGGCTGCGCCGCACTTCAAAAGTCTTTTGGAGCTCGCCGATCAGGTCGATGTGGCCTGGCTGCATGTGCGCCAACCCGATCGCCTGACGCCCTCCGCCTTGCCGCCAGGCACTAAAGTCACAGCCCGCTACGAAGACCTGCTGCAAGACCCATCGCTGCAAGCCGTGCTCATCCTGACGCCACCCAACACCCACCTGGATCTGGTGCATCGCGCCGCCAGTGCCGGCAAACATGTGCTGCTTGAAAAGCCGGTGGAGATTTCACTGGCCAAGGCCAAAGAACTGGTGGACGTGTGCGAGCAGCACCAGGTGCTGCTGGCCGTGATGCTGCAATACCGCATGCGGGAATCGTCTTTGGGCCTGTCGGCCTTGATCGCCAGCGGCGAGCTGGGCGAGCTCACCGGCGCCTCTTGCAGCATGCGCTGGTGGCGCCCGCAAAGTTATTACGACGAGCCGGGCCGGGGCACGCTGGCGCGTGACGGTGGCGGCGTGTTGATCACGCAGGCCATTCACACTCTGGACCTGATGCTCAGCCTGACCGGGCTACCGGCGAATGTCACTGCCCTGGCACGCACCAGCGCCGTGCACAACATGGAATGCGAGGACACCGTGACCGCCGTCCTCAGTTTTGCCAATGGCGCCATTGGCAGTCTGGATGCCACCACCGCCGCTTACCCTGGCTTTCCTGAGCGCATCGCGCTGAACTTCACTCGCGGCAGCGCCACACTTGAAGCCGGCCTGATGCAGGCGGAACTGGTCGATGGACGCCGCCTGAGCGCGGGCACGTACCAGGCCACCGGCACCGGCGCCAATGTCATGGCTTTTGACCATCACGCGCACCAGGCGGTGATTGCAGATTTTCTGCAAGCGATACGCTCTGGCGGCTCGCCGGCAGTGAGCGGTCGCTCAGCGCTGAAGGTGCATCGCTTGATCGACGCGCTGACTGTGTCTGCGCAACTCGGCCGCGCGGTCTCACTTTGAGCTCGATCGCTTTGCCGTGGCCTTGTGCAGATTAGCTAGCAAATAAGGAGCAATCCTGAAGTTTTGATATAGTGAGTATTGAGCTCAGCAGTGCACCGGCGACGGATTCCTCTGGCCAGACAATCCAATGACCTTGAGGGAAATGCCGCCATGAGTGCGAAAAACAATGCCGCTTTAGGGCAACTGCTGGAGTTGCTGGAAGCCCGCTACGCACTGCGTGTGTTGTGGGCCCTCAAAGACGGCCATCCGCAAACATTTCGCCTGCTGCAAGACAGCATCGGGCAAATCACACCCAACACGCTGAACACCCGCATCAAAGAGCTCAGAGCGGCCGGTCTGATGGACCACCGCGGTGAGGGTTATGTGGTGACTTATTTGGGCGCTGATTTACTCAACCGGCTCAGTGATCTGCAAACGTTTGCCACCAAATGGACGATCAGCCAGGCCAAATCGAGCGCCGCCAAGCCTGCGCCCAACGTCAAAAAATCCAAATAACGACGCTACGGTTCCCGGCTGTAAGGCTCAACCGGCCTGATCAGGTCGCGTAAAAACCTCCAGCCGCTGATGGCCATGTCTTGAAAAGGGCTTTGACAACCCCAATTAACAATTCAGTTTTTATTTTTACCCCCTTTCAGCATGATCCCTAACACGCCTCCAGACAACAACCCCACCCTGACCGGCGCTGCCAGCCCTGAAGAGCTTGAAGCAGCCCAAGCCGCCAATGAAGCCGATGCCCAAAGCGAACTGCAAGCCGAGTTGGACGCCCTCAAAGTCAAAAACGTCGAACTTGCTGACAACTACCTGCGTGCCAAGGCCGAGGCTGAAAATGCGCGTCGCCGCGCCGATGACGAGATCTCCAAAGCCAGAAAATTCGCGGTTGAAAGCTTTGCGGAAAGCCTTCTGCCCGTGACCGATAGCCTGGAAGCCGGCTTGCTGCTCAAGGACGCCAGCGCCCAGCAGATACGTGAAGGCACGGAAGCGACCCTTCAACAACTCAAAAGCGCCCTGGAACGCAACCGCGTGATGGCCATTGACCCGGCTGCGGGCACCAAATTCGACCCCCATCAACACCAGGCCATCAGCATGGTGCCGCTGCCGGCCGGCGCCACCCAGGAAGCCAACACGGTGGTCAGCGTGCTGCAAAAAGGCTACCAGATCGCCGAACGCGTGATCCGGCCAGCGCTGGTGACGGTCGCAGCGCCTCCATAAGCGAGGGCAAATAAGTCGCCGGCGGCCTTGAAGTTTGCAGACTTAGCCTTAAGTCATTGTCATAGGCGGCCGAGGTCTCATGGCCAGGCGCCTGAAGCCTCTGCTCAGGCTCAAAAATCAACATCTATCAGGAGAAAAGTATCATGGGAAGAATCATCGGCATTGACCTCGGCACCACGAACAGCTGCGTTTCCATCATGGAGGGCAACACGCCCCGCGTGATCGAAAACTCTGAGGGTGCACGCACCACGCCGTCCATCGTCGCTTACCAGGACGGCGGCGAAGTGCTGGTCGGCGCCTCGGCCAAGCGTCAGGCTGTCACCAACCCGAAGAACACGCTGTACGCGGTCAAGCGCCTGATAGGGCGCAAGTTCGCCGAGAAAGAAGTTCAAAAAGACATCGATCTCATGCCCTACCAGATCGTGGCTGCCGATAACGGCGACGCCTGGGTCGAAGTGCGCGGCACCAAAATGTCGGCGCAGCAAGTGTCGGCCGACATCTTGCGCAAGATGAAGAAAACCGCCGAAGACTACCTCGGCGAAGCAGTGACCGAGGCCGTCATTACGGTGCCGGCTTACTTCAATGACGCACAACGTCAGGCCACGAAAGACGCGGGCCGCATTGCCGGCCTTGATGTCAAACGCATCATCAACGAACCCACCGCAGCGGCCCTGGCTTTTGGCTTGGACAAGCAGGAAAAAGGCGATCGTAAGATCGCGGTGTATGACCTGGGCGGTGGCACGTTTGATATCTCCATCATCGAGATCGCCGACGTGGATGGTGAAAAGCAATTTGAAGTGCTGTCCACCAACGGAGATACCTTCCTGGGCGGCGAAGACTTTGACCAGCGCATCATCGACTTCATCATTGCCGAGTTCAAGAAAGAACAAGGCGTTGACCTGGGTAAAGACGTGCTGGCCCTGCAGCGCCTGAAAGAAGCCGCTGAAAAAGCCAAGATCGAGTTGTCGAACAGCGCGCAGACCGATATCAACCTGCCTTACATCACCGCCGACGCTTCAGGCCCCAAACACCTGAACATCAAGATGACGCGCGCCAAGCTCGAGAGCTTGGTTGACGAACTCATCGAACGCACCATTGCGCCTTGCCGCATGGCCGTCAAAGACGCCGGGATTGATGTCAGCACCATCCATGACGTGATTCTGGTCGGCGGCATGACCCGCATGCCCAAGGTGCAGGAGAAGGTCAAGGAGTTCTTCGGTCGTGAGCCGCGCAAAGACGTCAACCCGGACGAAGCCGTCGCCGTGGGCGCTGCCATTCAGGGCCAGGTGCTCTCAGGTGACCGCACCGACGTGCTGCTGCTCGACGTCACGCCACTGTCACTGGGCATCGAGACCATGGGCGGCGTGATGACCAAGATGATCAAGAAGAACACGACCATTCCTACCAAGTTCGCACAAACCTTCTCCACCGCCGAAGACAACCAGCCGGCCGTGACCATCAAGGTGTTTCAGGGCGAGCGCGAAATCGCCGCCGGTAACAAGGGCCTGGGCGAGTTCAATCTCGAAGGCATTCCACCGGCCGCGCGCGGTACGCCGCAAATTGAAGTGTCTTTTGACATCGACGCCAACGGCATCCTGCACGTGGGTGCCAAAGACAAAGGCACCGGCAAAGAAAACAAGATCACCATCAAGGCCAACTCCGGCCTGAGCGAAGCCGAGATTCAGCAGATGGTCAAGGACGCCGAGCTCAATGCCGTGGCCGACAAGGAAAAAGTCGAGTTTGTCCAAGCCAAGAACAACGCCGAAGCCATGGTGCACAGCGTGCGCAAATCGCTGGGCGAGTACGGTGACAAACTGGACGCCGGCGAGAAGGAAAAGATCGAAAAAGCCATTAGCGACATGGAAGACGCTCTGAAGGGTGAAGACAAGGCCGCCATAGAAGCCAAGAACACCGCCCTGATGGAAGCCAGCCAGAAGCTGGGCGAAAAAATGTACGCCGACATGCAAGCCAATCAGGCCGAGCAGGCTGCGGCCGCAGGTACTGGCGGCGCCGCCGGTGCAGCGGGCAGCGATGCCAACGCCAAGGCAGCCGACGATAATGTGGTTGACGCAGAAGTCAAAGAAGTCAAAAAGACTTAAGGCTATTCTTCGGGCGTAAACCCGATGCCGCAAAGCGGAATCAGGGCTCAGCCATGATTCCGCTTTCGTGCATCCGGCACACGCCCTTTAACTTTCACTGACGACGCAGTTTCATGGCCAAAAAAGATTACTACGACACGCTGGGTGTACCCAAAAACGCCGGCGAAGAGGACATCAAAAAAGCATATCGCAAACTCGCGATGAAGCACCACCCTGACCGCAATCAGGGTGAGGGCTCCAAGGCTTCTGAAGAAAAGTTCAAAGAAGCCAAGGAAGCCTACGAAATGCTGTCCGACGCCAATAAGCGTGCGGCCTATGACCAGTATGGCCACGCCGGTGTCGACCCCAACATGCGCGGCGCTGGCGCTGGAGGGGCTGAAGGTTTTGGCGGTTTTGCAGAAGCTTTTGGTGATATTTTCGGCGACGTCTTCAACAACGCCAACCGCGGCCAGCAGCGTGGCGGCCGTCAGGTGTTTCGCGGTGGAGACCTCAGCTACGCCATGGAAGTCACACTCGAAGAAGCCGCTGCCGGCAAAGATGCGCAGATACGCATCCCCAGCTGGGACGATTGCGGCATCTGCCATGGCAACGGCGCCAAGCCCGGGACCAAGGTGGCGACCTGCACCACCTGCCACGGCCACGGCGTGGTGCAAATGCGCCAGGGCTTTTTCAGCGTGCAACAAAACTGTCCGCAGTGCAAAGGCACAGGCAAACTGATCCCGGAACCCTGCGTGGCCTGCCACGGCGTGGGCAAGACCAAGACCAACAAAACGCTGGAAGTCAAAATTCCGGGCGGCATCGACGACGGTATGCGCATCCGCTCCACCGGCAACGGCGAGCCGGGCACCAACGGCGGCCCGCCGGGTGACCTGTACATCGAAATCCGCATCAAAAAGCACGAGATTTTTGAGCGCGAAGGCGACGACCTGCACTGCGTGGTGCCCGTCAGCTTTCCGCGCGCATCGCTGGGCGGTGAAATTGAAGTGCCCACGCTGTCAGGCAAAGCGGCTATCGACATTCCCGAAGGCACGCAAGCCGGCAAACAGTTCCGCCTGCGCGGCAAAGGCATCAAAGGTGTACGGTCGAGCTACCCGGGTGATTTGTACTGCCACATTGCCATAGAGACACCGGTCAAACTGACCGAGGCCCAACGCAAGCTACTCAAGGAATTTGAAGAGTCTCTGAAAAAAGGCGGTGCCAGACATTCCCCGACCGAAGAGGGCTGGACCGACAAGCTGAAGAATTTTTTCAGCGCCTGATCAGGGTGGCCTCAGAAGGCGTCGACGGCCAGCGCAGTCACGCTGTCTGCACCTTCGACAATACTGTCGCGGATACCTGGGGCTTTGGTCAGCAAGTGGTCGGCATAAAAGCGGGCCGTGATGATCTTGGCGCGCATGAAGTCTGAGCCAAAGTCACCGGCGTCACCGCTGGCCAGCGCCTGCTCAGCCACCAGCAAGGCGCGCGCCATCTGCCAGCCAGCCACCACATTACCGGCCAGCATCAGGTAAGGTACGCTGCCGGCAAACACCGCATTGGGCGAAGCCTTGGAATTGCCGGCGACAAAGTCAATCACGTCGAGCAAAGCCAGTCGTGCCGCTTGCAAGCGTTTGGCGACGGTCAGCGCGGCAGCGCCGCCTTGTGAGCGCAGCTCGGTCTCAGTGACTTCGATCTGCCCGGCAATGGCTCGTGCAGTTTGACCGCCGTCGCGCGAAGTCTTGCGCCCCACCAGGTCGTTGGCCTGGATGGCGGTTGTGCCTTCGTAAATGGTCAAAATCCTGGCGTCACGCAAATACTGCGCAGCACCGGTTTCTTCAATAAAGCCCATGCCGCCGTGCACCTGCACACCCAGTGAGGTCACTTCCAAACTCATCTCGGTGCTGTAGCCTTTGACCAGCGGCACCATGAACTCGTAAAAGCTCTGGTTTTGTTTGCGCGTATCTACGTCGGGGTGATGGTGCGCAGCGTCATAAGCCGCGGCTGCCACAGCCGCCATGGCACGGCAACCTTCGGTGTAAGCGCGCATGGTCATGAGCATGCGCTTGACATCGGGGTGGGCAATGATGGGGCCGCTGCCGGGCAGCGAGCCGTCCACCGGGCGGCTTTGCACACGGTCCTTGGCAAACTGCACGGCCTTCTGGTACGCACGCTCGGCAATCGCAATGCCCTGCATGCCGACGGCGTAACGCGCCGAATTCATCATGATGAACATGTACTCGAGGCCGCGATTTTCCTGACCCACCAGATAACCCACCGCACCCCCGTGGTCGCCATACTGCAGCACGGCGGTCGGGCTGGCCTTGATGCCCAGCTTGTGCTCAATGCTCACGCAATGCACGTCGTTGCGCGCGCCTAGCAAGCCGTCGGCCTGCACCATGAATTTGGGCACCACAAACAAACTGATGCCTTTGACGCCTTCGGGCGCGCCGGTCACACGGGCCAGCACCAGGTGCACGATGTTCTCGGCCATGTCGTGCTCACCATAGGTGATGTAGATCTTGGTGCCGAACACTTTGTAAGTGCCGTCCGGCTGCGGCTCGGCGCGGCTGCGCACGGCCGCCAGATCCGAGCCGGCTTGCGGCTCAGTCAGGTTCATGGTGCCGGTCCACTGGCCGCTCACCAATTTTTCAAGGTAGGTGGCTTTGAGCGCGTCAGAGCCGGCCGTCAGCAGTGCCTCGATGGCGCCGTCGGTCAGCAAGGGGCACAAAGCAAAGCTCATGTTGGCCGAATTGAGCATTTCGCCGCAGGCTGCGCCAATCGTCTTGGGCAAGCCCTGGCCGCCGAAATCAAGCGGATGCTGCAAGCCCTGCCAACCACCTTCGACGTATTGCTTGAAAGCCTCTTTGAAGCCCGGCGTGGTGGTGACCACGCCATGATTCCAGCTTGAAGGATTCTGGTCGCCCGCCCAGTTCAAGGGCGAGAGCACGCCCTCGTTGAACTTGGCGCACTCTTCGAGCACCGCCTGCGCCGTCTCAAAGCCGGCATCCTCAAAAGCCGGTATGCGGGCCAGCTCGTCAATCGCGGCCAGGTGCCGGATGCCGAACAGCATGTCTTTGAGAGGGGCTTTGTAACTCATGGCGACACTCCAGGTTTTACAGAGCGGCCGTCAGTTCCGGCACGGCGACGAACAGATCCGCCTCCAATCCGTAGTCGGCCACGCTAAAGATAGGCGCTTCGGCGTCTTTGTTGATGGCGACGATGACCTTGCTGTCTTTCATGCCGGCCAGATGCTGGATGGCCCCGGAGATACCGGCTGCGATGTAAAGCTGGGGCGCCACAATCTTGCCGGTCTGGCCAACCTGCCAGTCATTGGGCGCGTAGCCGGCGTCCACAGCAGCGCGTGATGCGCCCAAAGCAGCGCCCAGCTTGTCGGCCAGTGGCGTCATCAATTCGTCAAACTTTTCGGCGCTGCCCAGTGCCCGGCCACCGCTGACGATGATCTTGGCAGCGGTCAGCTCAGGACGGTCGCTTTTGGCGATTTCACTGCCCATGAATATGGACTTACCGCTGTCGGCCACACCTCTGACAACGTCGATGGTGGCCGAGCCGCCAGCACCTGCGGCATCAAAGCCGGTGGTGCGCACGGTGATCACCTTGACTGCATCCAGGCTCTGCACTGTGGCAATCGCGTTACCGGCATAGATGGGGCGCTCGAAGGTATCTAGACTTTCGACCTTGGTGATGTCAGAAATTTGTCCGACGTCGAGTGTGGCGGCTACCCGCGGAGCGATGTTCTTGCCCGAGGCCGTGGCCGGAAACAAAATATGCGAATAAGCGGCCGCCAGGGCCAGCACTTGCGCGGCCATGTTTTCAGCCAGTCCGTGCTCAAAGTGAGCACCTTCGACATGAATCACCTTGCTCACTCCCACAATCTGACTGGCGGCCTGAGCAGCAGCGTTGGCGTTCAAGCCGGCCACCAGTACATGGACTTCGCCCCCGCACTGGGCAGCAGCGGTCACGGTGTTGAGCGTTGCCGGCTTGATGCTGGCGTTGTCGTGTTCAGCAATGACAAGAGCAGTCATGGTCAGATTACCTTTGCTTCGTTTTTCAATTTATCAACCAGGGCGGCCACATCGGCCACCTTGACACCGGCGCTGCGTTTGGGCGGCTCGCTGACCTTGAGGGTCTTGATGCGCGGCTTGACGTCAACGCCCAGATCTTCCGGCTTGAAGGTGTCCATCTGTTTTTTCTTGGCCTTCATGATGTTAGGAAGCGTGACATAACGCGGCTCATTCAGACGCAAATCGGTGGTGATGATGGCCGGCAGCGTCAGCGAGAGAGTTTCGGAGCCGCCATCGACTTCGCGACTGACGACGGCCCTGCCATCGACGATCTCGACCTTGGCGGCAAAGGTGGCTTGCGGCCAGCCCAGCAAGGCGGCGAGCATCTGGCCGGTTTGGTTGCAGTCATCGTCAATGGCCTGCTTGCCCAGAATCACCAGTTGCGGCTGCTCTTTCTCAACCAGCGCTTTGAGCAGCTTGGCCACAGCCAGCGGCTGCAGTTCATCGGCGGTGTCCACCAAAATGGCGCGGTCTGCGCCGATGGCCATGGCGGTGCGCAGGGTTTCCTGGCATTGCGTCACGCCGCAGCTCACGGCGATCACTTCTGTGACCGTGCCTTTTTCTTTGAGTCGGGTGGCTTCCTCGATGGCGATTTCGTCAAAAGGGTTCATGCTCATCTTGACATTGGCGATGTCCACTCCGCTGCCGTCAGATTTGACGCGCACCTTGACGTTGTAGTCCACCACGCGTTTGACAGGTACCAAAACCTTCATCAGAGGTCTCCAAAAGTGATTGATCGGATTGACGTGAACGTCATCCTTGTATTCTATGCGGCTGCGCCGCGCGGGAAGTCAAGGGAATTTCTATTCCATGCGCACGCAGCGCCTTCAGTATGGCGAGATTGACCAGCGAGCGCACATTGATCTGACCGTTTTCAGGGTCGGAAATCCAGAAATTCAGCGTGAATTCCAGCCCGTCAGGCCCTAAGTTGCTGAGGTTGGCCGAGGGCGCCGGCTCAAGGATGACCCGCTCCTGACCCGCAGCAGCCTGTGTCAGCAGTTGCAGCACCAGGTCCAAGTCGCTGTCATAGGCCACGGACACCACGGTTGATAAGGACACATGGCTGTCGGCCAGCGACAGGTTTTCAATGCGGTTGCTGATAAAAATTTCGTTAGGCACGATGGATTCGCGCCCGTTCAGCGCGCGCACCACGGTGTAACGCGCTCTGATGTCGGTGATACGCCCTTCAAAACCGTCCACCCGCACGCTGTCGCCAATACGCACGCTGCGCTCGGCCAGCATGACAAAGCCGCTGACATAGCTGGCCGCCAATTTTTGCAAGCCAAAGCCAATGCCCACACCCACCGCGCCACCCAAAACCGACAAGGCCGTCAAGTCAATGCCGACAACGGACAGCGCCACCAGCAAACCAACAAACACCAGCAGCGCCCGGGTGGCATTGCTGAAAGCTTTGCGCAGTGACAAGTCGCTGCCGGTGGTCGAGCGCAGCAGCCGCGTTTCAATCGCTGAAGAGACCCACAAAGCCACAATCAACACCAGGCCGGTGGTCAGCGCACCCTCTATCAACGTGCGCACAGACAGCTTGCCCCCACCGACATGCCAGGTGATGGTGTCCAGCTCTTCCAAAATCAGCGGCAGCAAGCCACTGACCCACAACACCACCGCCAGCCAGACCAGCCAGGAGATGGTGCGCTCGAGCGCACGTACCACTGGCGCATTGCTGAAAGCCACTTGCAAGACCTTGACGCCCAGCCGTATCACGGCCAGCGCCACCAGCACAGGAATCGCCACCCGGAAAATAGTGATCGGCCCATAGGGCAGCAAGATGGCGCGTGCCGCATACGCCAGGCTCAGCAGCAGCAGGGGAAACATCACACCGTCTAAAACCTGGTGGCCGAACCAAATCGATCGCGTGTCAAGTGCACCCGCGGTCTGACGGGCCAAAGCGGTCAACAGCCAAGCCAAACACATGCAAGCGGCCAAAGCCGCCAATTCGACCAAAGCCGGCAGCTGCACCAAGGCCAGGAACCAAGCATCCAAACTGCCTATATTGGACATCCCTCAATCCTCAAAAAATTAGAAAAAATACGGGTGAAGGTCAAAGGTCGGCCAGCACCCGTATGTGCGACTCCACGCTGCGCCCGAGTGCGCTGAGGTTGTAGCCGCCTTCGAGCGAAGACACAATGCGGCCCTTGGCGTGACGCCTGGCCACATCCTTGATGCGCTGGGTGATCCAGGCGTAGTCCTGCTCCACCAGCCCCATTTGGCCGAGATCGTCTTCGCGGTGCGCATCAAAACCGGCGCTGATGAAAATCATCTGTGGCTTGAATTCCTCCAGGCGGGGGATCCAGTGCTGTTCAATCTTCTCGCGCACGGCGGGGCCCTTGGTGTAGGCTGGCATGGGCAGGTTGACCATGTTGTCATCGGGGCTGTCAAAGCCACTGTGCGGGTAAAAAGGGTGCTGGAAAAAGCTCACCATCAAAATACGGTCGTCGCCGCGAATGATGTCTTCGGTGCCGTTACCGTGGTGCACATCAAAGTCCACAATCGCCACGCGCTCCAAGCCGTGGCGCTCGAGCGCATATTTAGCGGCTACTGCAACGCTGTTCACAAAACAAAAGCCCATGGCCTTGTTGCGGCAGGCATGGTGGCCGGGCGGGCGCACGGCGCAAAAAGCGTTTTCCATTTCGCCAGCCATCACCGCGTCAGTGGCGGCCAGCACAGCGCCGGCAGCGCGCAACACGGCACTCCAACTGTGCACATTGAGCGCGGTGTCCGGGTCCAGCTGTGCGTAGCGGGGACCGCCGGCCGCCATTTCTTCGGCCAACTGCTCTGAGAGCCCGCGCATTGCCGCCACCAACGTGCGGCCATGCGCCAGCTCAATGTCAGCCAGCGGCGCCTCGGGGGCTTCGCGCCGGTCCAGCGCATCCGACACACCCGTGATCAGCAGCCGATCTTCAATCGCATCGAGGCGCTCCGGGCATTCAGGATGGCCCGGACCCATCTCGTGTTTACGGCAGTCGGCATGGGTGAAATAACCAGTCACAGGCATAAAATCAGACCCCAGGGTTCATGCAAAATTACCGGCGACCCCAGCTGTACGGGGCACTGGCGCGTGGCAAATCAGCTTACCATGCCGCCCTTTCAATACTGCAGCGCCAACGACCTAAAATCGGCTTGCGCGCAAACTACTGCAGCCCTTGTTTGCCTGGTTTGCCCGGGCTCACAAAGCGACCATGACCGGGGATATTTTTGACCAAACTGCCAGCTTCTTTTTTGAAGACCCCTGCTCCAGAACTCAGCCTGCCTGTGCGAGCCGGTGCTTTGGCCTGCATGTTCTTGATGGCACTGGCCAGCCCGCTCAGCTCTGCACAAACCCCTACGGCACCTGCACTCAGCCCCGCGCCTGCAGAGCTCACCAAGCCGGCCCCAAGTGCGGGCAAGGCTTCCAAAAAGACCGCACACAAGGGCCGCAGCGCCCCTGCGCAGAAAACGGTAGACAAAGCGACTCGTATCTTGCAAGCCAGCGGACCGGCCTACGCCAGCCGCTCCGAAGCCATGCTGTTTGCCGACACCATGGCAGCGCAGCGCAATCTTCCTCCAGCGTGGGTGCGGCGCGCCATCGGACAAGCCCGCTTCAGCCCGACCGTGGTCAAGCTGATGCAGCCGCCCACGCAGCCCTTTGTGAAAAACTGGGCGGTTTACCGCAGCCGCTTCATTGACGACGCACGCATTGCCGCCGGTGTGAAGTTCTGGCAAAGCCATGCCGCCACGCTGGCGCGGGCCGAAAAAGAATACGGCGTGCCGCAGGAAATCATCGTCGGCATCATCGGCGTAGAGACGATCTACGGCCAAAACACCGGCAGCTTTCGCGTGATGGACGCGCTGACCACCCTGGCCTTTGACTTTCCAGCCAGCCACCCGCGCGCGGCTGAGCGCAGTGAATTTTTCAAGCGAGAGCTCGAGCAGTTTTTGAGTCATCAAAACCGCCTGGGCGCTGACCCGATGCTGGCGCTGGGCAGTTATGCCGGCGCCATGGGCCTGCCGCAATTCATGCCCTCAAGCTGGGTGCGCTTTGCCGTGGACTTTGACGGTGACGACAAGATAGACCTACTCAAAAGCCCGACCGACGCCATCGGCTCGGTGGCCAGCTACTTCAAGGCCTTCAACTGGCAAACCGGCATGCCCACGCACTACCCGGTGAGCTTTGACAAAGAGCGCCTTGATATGGACGCACTGATGGCACCGGACATCCTGCCCACCTTCAGCGTGGCCAGCTTCACCGCCAAGGGCGCGGTGCTCGAAGGCGCAGCCCTTGAGCACAAGGGACCGCTGGCACTGATAGAACTGCTCAACGGCCCCAACGCGCCCAGTTTCGTCGCAGGGACTGATAACTTTTACGTCATCACCCGCTACAACTGGAGCAG
>CAXNEG010000018.1:0-14218 GCA_964201305.1 Polaromonas sp. | reverse complement strand
ACCATCTTCACCACCTGACCGGTCAGCGGACCGGCGGGCGCTGCGGCCTTGGCAGGTGCCGGTTTGGCCGGCGCCTGAGCCTGGGCCAAGCCGGCCAGCAGCAGGCCTGATGCCATCGCCACAAGAGCCAAATGACGACGCGGGAAGCTGTTTCTACTGCGCATGAGTGTCTCCTGAAAAGATTTAAATTTAAACTTAAATGTTAGTTGGGAAAAAAATAGATTCACTCAGGGAATGCACCTAGCGCTGTCACGCCAGAGACTGATAATCGTCAGGTTTGCGGCCGGGCCGGACGTCGCATCGCACTGAGCGCACCAAAGGCCGACAAGGCCAGCGCCACCGCAGGGCCGCTGGGTGCATCCAACACCCATGAACTAGCCAGACCTCCAGCGCAGGCTGTAAATGTACCCAGCCAGGACACCATGCGGCCGCAGCCGGCGCGTTGCCATAATGCTGGCGCAATCAACGCTGCAAAGACCACAAACAAGCCGAGCACCGGAACAGCCATGCTGGCAACCAAGGCAAAGGCCGGATAGAAAAAACCATCGCGCAACAAGTGCTTTCCGCTCAGCGCTACCAGCACCGCGCAGCCGGCCAGCACCGCCACCTGGGCCCAGCCGGCCCACAGCACATCAGCAGCGAGCAATTGACTCAGGCGCTCACGCCCGTGCGGGTCCTGGCCGACCCCCAACAGCGCCAGACTGGCACCCACCACATAAAGCAAACCGATCAGCGCCTCCCGCTGCACGGGCCAACGCCTGGCCAGCCAGGCCACCGCGACGGCACACAACAGCGCACCCGCGCTGGCCAGCAGCTGCGTGAGCAGCCAGTTCGGGTGACTCACCAGGGCAGTCACCCACAAGGCCGCAGCGGCGGCGGCTTGCGCCACGGCCAGGTCAATGAAAACCACCCCGCGGGCCAGCGCCAGCACCCCCAGCAACAAGGCCAGCAACGGGCTCCAGAACCAGGCATCGAGACTCATGGCCGGGCCACGCCGAGCAAGCTGCTCAATAAGCTGTCCATCCAGCGAAACAGGCCTTCGGCGTCGGCGTCCTCGCTCACCGTGGCCGGCAGCACCAGCAGTGGCACGCTGCTGCCCAGCTGACCGGTGAGCCATTTCCCCGGCCGCGAGTCCTGGTAGCCGGCCACCACCACAGCCATCGGCGGTTTGGCCTGCAGGCCGGCCAGCAGTCGCTGCAAGTGGCCGGGCGTGGGCGCCATGCCGGGCTTGGGTTCCAGGTCGGCTGTCTGTTGGATGCCCAGCCAGTCCCACAGGTAACCAAAGGTGGTGTGCTGCGCCGCCACCTGGCGCCCGCGCAGGGGCATGGCGCGCTGCTGCCACTGGGTCAGCTGGCTTTTCCAGCGCACTTCAAAGGCGGCACGGCGTTGCTCGATGGCCGCTTTCTGCGCGGGGATCTGCACTTGCAAACGGGCGGCCAGTGCATTGGCCACCAGCAACAGGTTGCGTGGATCCAGATGCACATGCGGGTTGCCTTCGGCATGCACATCACCCGCCCAGGGCGTGCCGATAGCGCCCGGCTGCGGGTCGATCATGTTCACGTGGTCGGAGGCAAACAGTACATCCTGCACCCTGGCGTTGCCGGACCGCTGCAAAAGCTTGGGTAACCAACCAGCCTCGAGTGAAGCTCCGGTGCACACCGCCAGATCGGCTTGCCTCAACTGGGCGATCAGTGCTGGCCTGGCTTCGATGTGGTGCGGGTCTTGCGCTGAATGCGTTGCCACATGCACTCGGGCGTCGGGCAACATCACGCGCGTCAGCGCGGCCCATTCAGGTTCACAGGCAAACACGGTGTAGGCCGCCGCCGGGCCGGCCATCCACATCCCCATCAAAGTGACAGACACTACCCGCAGGCCGGCTGCCCGGCCACGCCATTTAAAAAGAGTGCGCACCGTGGGCTCCAAAGGCCAGCACGTACTGAAGCTGGACAGAATGTTTACTGGCGTCTAAGAAAGCGTCACCGGTGGCGCCGCGCTGGGTGGTGTACTGCAGGCGCAGCGTCTGCATGTGTGAAGGCTTCCAGGCCAGCATCAGCGCGTGCTCGCGCAAACGGGATTCATCGTCCGGTGCATTCACGCGCAGCCAGTCGGTTCGCGCACCCAGTTCCCAGTTCGGGTTCAGACGCCAGGCCAGCGCCAGTGCGCGGGCGCGGTGCATGTCACCAGATGCATTGGTGTTGTGGGCATAGATGCGGGCGGTCTCAAAAGTCAGCCTAACCTGCTGATCGCGGTTGTTGCCATTCGGTGCCCATTTCCAGGTGGCGTCCATCATCCAGGTCTTGCAGCCGGTGAACTGGGCGCCATGTGCGTGCGCCTCGCCAGCCACATGATCTTCCACCAGCGCTTCGCGTTCATTGCGAATGTGTGACAAGCCCAGTTGCCAGCTTTGCGAGCGGCTCAGGTCATCGCCCAACTTGGCCACTCAGGTTGTTACACCCATATCGCCCGGAGTATTGACCACCTCACCGACATAGCGTTTACCCCGAAAGCCTTCCATGCCCAGCATCAGGTACATGTCGGTCGGTGCGGTCCAGTTTAGGCGCAAGCCGTCATCGTTCCAATGACCGCCAAAAAACGCGCGGTAGAGCAACGGGCGCTCTACAAAATCGTCTGAATGCGGATGCTGCTGGTTCAGGTAGCCGATTTGCGAGGCAAATCGTCCGCCGCGTGCTTGCAGACCATAGGGCAAGGCCTTGGTCTCCAACCACGCTTCTTCGATCGTTTTTTGCAGTTCTCCGCCCTCTGTCGCGAATGTGGCGGTCAGCTGTGCCTGGAAGTTCTTGCCAAGTGGTCCTGACACGGACAAGTCGCTGTGGCCCAATTGCATACCTTTGTCACGCGTGCCCACGGCCAGCGGTTTTGAGGTCATGCCCGCGTCCAGCACGGCGCCAAACTCCCAGCCATGCTCGCCATCCGCGTGGCTTGCGCCGCTGGCAGCCAGGGCCAGCACCAGCATGGCGTTGCGGGTGATTTTGTGTTGTTGGGTGCTCATGCTCATGCGTCCTTTTTTGATTGAGATTGCTTGGATTAAGATGATAATGATATGGCATTATCAATTAAAAGCAATAGCCTGCAACTCAGTTAAGCTCAAAGAATGGAAAGAAACACACGACAGCGCACAGCCATCCGAGACGCCATCGCAGTGGCAAACCGACCCCTGCTAGCGCAGGAGGTGTTAGACGCAGCTCAAACTGAGGTCCCCGGCATGGGCATTGCGACCGTCTACCGGAACATCAAATCGCTGGTGGAAGAAGCTGTCCTTCAAGAGGTTCTCCTGCCGGGTGACAACCCGCGATTTGAAATCGCCGGCCATAAGCACCATCACCACTTTCAGTGCACGCAGTGCCAACGGGTTTTCGACGTCCATGCATGCCCGGGGGACATGTCGCGCCTGGCCCCCTCAGGCTTCACGGTTGAAAACCATGACCTCACGCTGTACGGCCACTGCAAGGACTGCGCAGCCGCGGCTGCGAACTAAGACAGTTTGTAGTCCTTGAGTAGCTCGCGCAATTTGGTCTTGAGCATCTTGCCGGTCGCGCCAATTGGAATGGCATCCACAAAGACCACGTCATCGGGTATCTGCCACTTGGCTGTCTTGCCCTCGTAAAACTTGAGCAGTTCTTCGCGACTGAGCTCGGCACCCGGCTTTTTGACCACCGCGATGATGGGTCGCTCATCCCACTTGGGGTGCACCACGCCGATGCAGGCGGCCATGGCCACAGCCGGGTGGGCGACGGCGATGTTCTCCACATCAATCGAGCTGATCCATTCGCCACCGGACTTGATCACGTCCTTGCTGCGGTCTGTGATCTGCATGTAGCCGTCAGGGTCGATGGTGGCCACGTCGCCCGTGGGGAACCAACCATTGATAAGCGGGTCACCACCCTCGCCTTTGAAATAAGCCCGCACCACCCACGGCCCCTTGACATGCAGGTCGCCAAAGGTTTTGCCGTCCCAAGGCAAGTCATGGCCTTCAGCATCAACAATCTTCATGTCCACGCCAAAAATAGAGCGCCCTTGTTTCAGGCGGATCTTCATCTTGTCGGCTTCCGGCAAATCATGGTGCTTGTTTTTGAGCGTGCACAAGGTGCCCAACGGGCTCATCTCGGTCATGCCCCAGGCATGCAGCACTTCGACGCCATAGTCGTCGTTGAAGGCCGCCATCATGGCCGGCGGGCAGGCCGAGCCGCCAATCACCGTGCGTTTGAGGGTTGAGAACTTCAGGCCGGCGGGCTTCATGTGGCCCAGCAGCATCTGCCAGACGGTGGGCACGCCGGCAGCGTAGGTGACTTTTTCGGCCTCTATCAGCTCGTAAATCGACTTGCCGTCCAGGGCCGGCCCGGGGAAAACGAGCTTGGTGCCGGTGAGCGAGGCCGAGTACGGAATGCCCCAAGCGTTAACGTGAAACATGGGCACCACGGGCAAGACCGCATCCCGCGCCGACAGGCTCATCACATCCGGCAAGGCAGCGGCGTAGGCATGCAGCGTGGTGGAGCGGTGGCTGTACAGGGCCGCTTTGGGGTTGCCGGTGGTGCCGCTGGTGTAGCACATGCTGGAGGCAGAATTTTCATCAAAGACCGGCCACTGGTAAGTGCTGGCTTGACGGCCTATCCAGGCCTCGTAGCTGATGAGGCCGGGAATACCGGTGTCGGCCGGCAGTTTGTCGGCGTCGCACAGGGCCACATAGTGCCGGAGGGTGCTGCACTTGCTGTGGACAGCCTGCACCAGCGGCAGAAAACTCATGTCAAAGCACAGCACCTGGTCTTCGGCGTGATTGGTAATCCAGGCAATCAGATCAGGGTGAAGGCGCGGGTTGATGGTGTGCAGCACCCGGCCCGAGCCGCTGACCCCGTAATACAGCTCAAAGTGGCGGTAGCCGTTCCAGGCCAGTGTGGCTACGCGATCGCTGAATTGCAGCCCCATGGCATCCAGGGCATTGGCCACCTGGCGTGCGCGGCCGGCAGCGTCTTTGTAGGTGTAGCGGTGAATATCGCCCTCCACTCGGCGCGAGACGATTTCAACGTCCGCGTGATGGCGTTCTGCGAAATCAATCAGGTTTGAAATCAGCAGCGGTTGGTCCTGCATTAAGCCCAGCATGTCGAGTCTCCATTTCAAGTTAAGCCGCATCATGCCGCAGTCAGCCCAGCCGTCCATGCGGGAATGCCCGAGTTTGCACAGGGCTTGAAGCTGTCATAGACAATACAAGCATGACCTTGACCGCCATCGACCAGAGCAGCCAGCCCGCTATTGCCGCACTGCGCTGGAATAACCGCTTTGCCAGATTGGGGCCGGCTTTTGCCACAGCGCAAGACCTGCACCCGCTCAAAGAGCCATACTGGATCAGCCGCAACGCGGCTCTGGCGCGGGAACTGGGGCTGGACCCGTCCTGGTTGGCCTCGGATGAAGCCTTGCAAGCATTCACCGGCAACCAGACCTTACCAGGCAGTCAGCCCTTGGCCAGCGTCTACAGCGGCCACCAGTTCGGCCAATGGGCCGGGCAACTCGGCGACGGCCGCGCCACCCTGCTGGGGGAGTTGCAAACCCCGTTGGGCGGGGTTGAACTTCAACTCAAGGGTGCCGGGCTCACGCCCTACTCCCGCATGGGTGACGGGCGGGCGGTGCTGCGCAGCTCTATCCGCGAATATTTGTGCTCTGAAGCCATGCATGGGCTGGGCATACCCAGCACGCGGGCGCTGTGTCTGAGCGGCTCCGATGACAAGGTGCTTCGCGAAGACATAGAAACCGCCGCCGTGGTCACGCGCAGCGCGCCCAGCCTCATCCGCTTTGGTCACTTTGAGCATTTCAGCCACACCGATCAGCACGCCCAGCTCAAAATCCTGGCCGACTTTGTGATTGACCACTTTTACCCGGCCTGCCGCGATGCCGCGCAGCCCTACGCCGCTTTGTTGCAAGCGGTCAGCGAGCGCACGGCAGAACTCATGGCGGCGTGGCAGGCTGTGGGCTTTTGCCACGGCGTCATGAACACCGACAACATGAGCATCCTGGGCCTGACCATCGACTACGGGCCCTTCCAGTTTCTGGACGGCTTCAAGCCCGACCACATCTGCAACCACTCCGACAGCCAAGGCCGCTATGCCTACAACAAGCAGCCCAACATCGCTTACTGGAACCTGTTTTGCTTGGGGCAGGCGCTGCTGCCGCTGATCCCGCAACAAGAAGACGCCCTGGCAGCGCTGGAGTCCTACAAGACCGTCTTTCCTGCGGCGCTGCAAAAGCGCATGCGCGCCAAGCTCGGGCTGCTCGACGAGGCCGCGCAAAACGATGACAAGCCCTTGATTGAAAGCACGCTCAAACTGCTGGCGGCCCATCAGATTGACCACACAATTTTCTGGCGCCGCTTGTGCCGCTTTGACAGCCCTGAAGGCCGGACCGCGGTGCGCGACCTGTTTGTGGACCGCGCCGCCTTTGACGACTGGGCCAGCGGCTACGAAGCCCGGCGCCAGCAGCAGCACAGCGCGGCGAGTACGCGCCTGATGCTCGCTACCAACCCCAAGTTCATTTTGCGAAATCACCTGGGCGAGCAAGCCATACGCGCTTCCAAAGCACGGGACTACGCCGAAGTGAACAAACTCCTGACTGTGCTCCAGTCACCCTTTGACGAGCATGAAGATGTGGCTGACCACCAAGCCCTGGCAGGCTTTCCACCGGACTGGGCTGCCGGCATCGAGATCAGCTGCAGTTCCTGAATTCACCATCCCCTCTGAGATAAGCCAATGACCTACAAAATCCAAAAAACCGACGCTGAGTGGGCTGCCCTGCTTGCCGAAAAAGGCGCTGAAGCCAAGGCCTTCGAAGTGACACGACACGAATCTACCGAGCGCGCCTTCACCGGCAAGTACGAAGGCAACAAGGCCGCCGGCATCTACACCTGCATCTGTTGCGACAAACCACTGTTTGACGCTGCCACCAAATACGAATCCGGCTCAGGCTGGCCGAGTTACTTCGCACCGCTGGACAGCAGCGCCGTCGAAACCAAGGTAGACCGTTCCCTGTTCAGCCAACGTGTCGAAGTGCACTGCCCCGACTGCGGCGCCCATTTGGGTCATGTGTTTGAAGACGGCCCGGCTCCGACCGGTCTGCGCTACTGCATGAACTCGGCTTCGCTGGGTTTCAAACCCAAGTAATTCCGTCCCCGAATCCCGCTTCATAATCTAAGCCATGAAAATTTTGTTCGACTTTTTACCGATTGCCCTTTTCTTCGGCATGTTCAAGTACGCCGAAGGCGAGCGCGAATGGGCTGCGGCGCTGGGCACCGAGTGGTTGGGCTTTATGGTCGCGGGTGGCGTGGTTGGGCCGGCAGAGGCCCCGGTGCTGCTGGCGACCGTGGTGGTGATTCTGGCCACGATGGCGCAGATCGTTTGGCTCAAAGGCAGCGGGCGCCAAGTCGACAAGATGCTCTGGGTCAGCCTGGGCCTCGTCACATTGCTGGGCGGCGCAACCATCTACTTTCACAGCGAAAGCTTCATCAAGTGGAAACCGACAGTGCTCTATTGGGTCATGGGCGGCGCTTTGCTGATCGGTCAGCTGGTCTTTAAGAAAAACGGTATCAAGAGCCTGATGGGTGCCCAAATGCGCCTGCCTGAAGCGGTATGGCAGCGGGTGAACCTGAGCTGGGTCGCGTTTTTCACCGCCATGGGCTTTATCAACCTCTGGGTGGCTTACAGTTTTTCGACCAGCGCCTGGGTGAATTTCAAACTTTTCGGCGGGCTGGGCTTGATGTTCGCCTTTGTGGCGGTGCAGGCCATCTACCTCAACAAGTACATGACAGACAAAGACGGTGCTGCGTGAGTGCATCATCTACCTTGCCTACTGTCGCTGCGATTGAGGCGCGGCTGCAAACCGTTCTGCAACCGACGAACCTGCAGGTCATCGACGAAAGTGCCGCACATGCCGGTCATGCCGGAGCCAATGCAGAGGGTGCCGGTACGCACTTTAGGGTGCGTGTGGCCTGCACGATGTTTGAGGGCAAAAGCCGCGTTGCGCGCCACCGGCTTGTGTATGATGCATTGCAAAATTTCATTGACCAGGGGCTGCATGCACTGGCTATCGAGATCATCGAATCACCCTGAGACTTTGGCGCAAGGTCAGGCTCGCAAGCCGCGCAAACGACCACTTTTGCATATTTCGACTTATTTCACCTTTTCGACCCCAAGGATTTCCCATGAAAAAACAAGTTCTCATCGCTTCGGCTCTGGTCAGTTTGCTCAGCCTGGGTGCGACCGCAGCGCTGGCACAGAACATCGCCATCGTCAATGGCAAAGCTGTTCCTAAAGCCCGCATGGACAGCTTGACACTGCAGTTCCAAAGCACCGGACGACCCATCACACCGGAAGTCCAGGAACAAATGCGCCAGCATCTGATCGCACTGGAAGTGTTCACCCAAGAGGCCGACAAACTGGGTCTGTCTTCTTCGGATGAATTCAAGGCGCAAATGGAATTGGCTCGCCAGACGGTACTCGCCAACCAGCTGATCAAGGATTTTGAGAGCAAAAACGCCGTTACCGACGAGCTGCTCAAAGCCGAGTACGACAAATTCGCAGCCGCCAACGGCGGCAAAGAAATCAAGGCCCGCCACATTCTGGTTGACAAAGAAGCCGATGCCGCAGCCATCATTGCCAGCTTGAAAAAAGGCGGCAAGTTTGAAGAAATCGCCAAGAAGCGCTCCAAAGACACCGGCTCAGGCGCCAAAGGTGGCGACCTCGACTGGGCCAACCCGAGCAGCTACGTGCCTGAGTTCAGTGCCGCGCTGCTGGCGCTCAAAAAAGGTCAGTTGACTGACAAAGCCGTCAAAACACAATTTGGTTTTCACATCATCCGCGTAGACGATGTCCGTGATGTCAAACTGCCCGCATTTGACGAGGTCAAGCCGCAAATCGCGGACCAGATGAAACAAGACAAACGCGGCACTTACCAGCGTGATTTGCTGGGCAAAGCCAAGGTGGAGTAACTGGGTGGCCCTTGCTTGAAAGCGCGGGCTAGCGGGCTAGAAATAGCACCAGAGTCCGGTGCAGTAACCCGTGAGCAGTTGCACCACCAAGTCCAGCAGCATGCCCAGCATCAGGACAGGCAAGCCCAGGTAGATCAGCGCCCAGCAGGCAGCCAGCAGTGTTGGGCGAGGTTCGGCAATGCGGTAACCCATCACAGCGTCGGTCTTACGGCCTGGCAAGAGGGCTTTTAGCTTTTTCATCATCGTTTCCGCATTCTAGTGATCTGCAGCCACCGGCATGAAAGCGAGCCAAGCAAGATGAAAGTGCAGTGGGAAGGTCTGAACAGCGCCACCTGGGACTCAGCCCATACGCAAGCCTGTGCTCCCCTCCAGCAAGACTGGGCCTATGGCGCCAGCATGCAAATGATCGGCGTGACTGTGCTGCGCGCCCTGGTTGAAGACAATGGCAAGCCTGTGGCGCTGGCGCAATTCATTCTGCGCCGCTGGGGCTCTGTGCTGAGCATGGCGCTGTGCTCCAGAGGGCCGGTGTGGCTGCAAGCCCTGAGCGCCCAGGACAAAGCCCATGTTCACGCCCGCTTGCGCAAGAGCTTGCCGCTCAAGGGATTGCGCATGGTGCTGATCACCCCCGAGGAAGCACGCAGTGACAGCCTGGGCCTATCGCCCTGGCGGCGTGTCATGACGGGCTATGCCACCGTGATGCTCGATTTAAAGCAAAGCCCCCAGGCCCTGCGGGCCGGACTGGACGCCAAATGGCGCAATCGCCTGGTGGCGGCCGAAGCCAGCGAACTTAAAGTGCATCGCATGGGCAGCAACCCCGGCCAATACCGCTGGCTGCTGGACCAGGAAGAAGCGCAACGCCAGCAACGCGGTTTTGCGGGCTTGCCCCTGGCTTTTTTTGACGCCTATATCCCCTCGCGAAAACAACCCGGCCAGACGCTGCTGTCGCTGCGCGCCGACCTTGGACGCGACCGCGTGGCGGCCATGATGTTCCTGCTGCACGGCCGGGCAGCCACCTACCAGGTCGGCTGGTCCAACGAACAGGGTCGCCAGCTCAACGCCCACAATCTGCTGCTTTGGCAGGCCATGGACGAGCTCGCGCAGCGTGGCATACAACAACTGGACCTGGGCGGCGTCAACACCGCACGCAGCGCCGGCATTGCACGCTTCAAGATCGGCACCGGCGGGGAGGTCCGCCAGCTGGCCGGTACCTACCTGTAAAGCGTCGGAGCCTGCCGCCCTGGCAGGGTTCCCGACAATGGGATGGTGGGCGCTTTACCGCTAGGATCAAGCCATGCACAACGACAACAGCACGCTCAGGAATTTGCTGCAGCAATGCCAGACCATCGCCGTGGTCGGCTTGTCGGCCGAGTGGCACCGGCCCAGCTTTTTTGCCGCCAAGTACATGCAGTCGCACGGCTACAAAATCATTCCCGTCAACCCGCGCTACGCCGCTACCGGCCAGCAGATTCTGGGCGAAACGGTGTATGCCAGTCTGCTCGACATACCGCAGCCGGTGGACATGGTCGACGTGTTTCGCCGCAGCGAAGACGTGCTGCCTCTGGCCGATGAAGCTATCCGCATCGGCACCAAGTGCCTGTGGCAACAACTTGGCGTGCACAACCTGAAAGCCGACCAACTGGTGCGCAATGCCGGTCTGGCTTCGGTCTACAACCGCTGCGTCAAGATCGAACACGCACGCCTGTTTGGCGGCCTGAACTGGGTCGGGGTCAACACCGGCGTCATTTCAGCCCGACGCCCTCAGTAGTTTTTAAAAGTTCAACGCAAAGCACGCCGCCATGGCTGAACGTCAATTCAAACCCGAAACACTCGCCATTCATGCCGGACAGATTCCCGATGCGGCCACCGGCGCCCGGGCCTTGCCCATTTACCAGACCACCAGCTTTGTGTTCGACAGCGCCGAGCACGCCGCTTCGCTCTTTAACCTGCAGACCTTCGGCAATGTTTACTCGCGGCTGAGCAACCCCACGGTGGCGGCCTTTGAAGAGCGGGTAGCCGCGCTGGAGGGCGGGCGGGCCGCAGTGGCTTCTGCATCCGGCATGGCGGCCGAGACCATGGCGCTGATGACGATCTTGCAGGCCGGTGACCACGTGGTGGCGGCCGGCACCCTGTATGGCGGCTCGGTCACCATGCTGGCGGTCAGCCTGGCCAAGTTCGGCATTCAGACCACCTTTGTCGATGCCGCTCGGCCCGAAGCCTTTGCCGCCGCCATGCAGCCCAACACCCGCGCCGTGTTTGCCGAAAGCCTGGGCAACCCCAGCTTGCAGGTGCTCGATATTGCCGCCGTGGCCGAAGTGGCTCACGCGCACGGTGTGCCGCTGATCATTGACAACACTGTGCCCAGCCCGTTCTTGTGCAACCCGCTGGCGCTGGGTGCCGACGTAGTCGTGCATTCAGCCACCAAGTACCTGGCCGGCCACGGCACCACGCTGGGCGGTGTGCTCGTTGAAAGCGGCCTCTTCCCCTGGGACAACGGCAAGTTTGCGGGCATGACACAGCCTTCGCCGGGCTACCACGGCGTCAAGTTTTACGAGACCTTTGGTGATTTTGCTTTCACCATGCGCTGCCGTATGGAAAGCCTGCGCGTCTTCGGCGCAGCGCTCAGCCCCATGAGCGCCTGGCAAATTCTGCAAGGCGTCGAGACCCTGCCTCTGCGCATGGAGCGCCACTGCGGCAACGCCCTGGGCGTGGCGCGTTTTCTGCAATCGGACCCGCGCGTAGCCTGGGTCAATTACCCCGGCCTGCCCGACCACCCCCAGCATGCGTTGCTGATGCGGCAGATGCGCGGCGCTTCCGGCTTGCTGGCCTTCGGCCTGAAGGGTGGTCTGGAAGCCGGCATCCGCTTCATTGAGTCGGCACAGTTCATGAGCCATCTGGTCAACATCGGCGACACCCGTACCCTGATCAGCCACCCGGCCAGCACCACGCACCGCCAGCTCGACGCGCAGCAGCAAGTCGCCGCTGGCGTCGGGCCCGACATGGTCCGCATCTCGGTCGGACTCGAACACATTGACGATATCCTCTGGGACATAGACCAGGCCTTGACCACAGCCAGCCGCGCTGCCCTTTAGGCCGCTGGCACGCAACGGAGACTTTGAGTGAGCACCATTTACGACCAGGAACTGAACAAAAACGCTGCCAACTTTGTGGCCCTGTCGCCCGTCAGCTTTGTCGAGCGCACCGCCGAAGTGTTTGGCGATCTGCCCGCCGTGATTCACGGCCTGCGCCGCTACTCCTGGTCGCAGACGCGCGAGCGTTCCGCGCGCCTGGCCGCAGCGCTGAAAGCGCATGGCATCGGGCGCGGGCAGACGGTCAGCACCATGCTGGCCAACACCCCCGAAATGGTCGAGGCCCACTATGCGGTGCCGGCGCTGGGCGCGGTGCTGAACACACTGAACACCCGGTTGGACGCCGCTTTACTGGCCTGGCAGCTGAACCACTGCGAATCTGAAGTGCTGATCAGCGACCGCGAGTTCGCGCCCGTGATCGCGCCGGCGCTGAAGCTGCTGCGCGAGCAGCACGGCCGAACACTGCTGGTGATTGACGTCTGCGACAGCGAATTCACCGGCCCGGGCGAGCGCGTTGGCACCCTTGACTATGAAGCTTGGCTGGCAGGGCACGACCCGCTGACCAGGCTCGACGGACCGGCAGACGAATGGGACGCGATTGCTGTGAGCTACACCAGTGGCACCACGGGCGACCCCAAGGGTGTGGTCACACACCACCGCGGCGCTTACCTCAACGCCGTTAGCAACGCCGCCACCTGGACCATGCCGCATTTCCCGCGGTACCTGTGGACCTTGCCCATGTTCCACTGCAACGGCTGGTGCTTTCCCTGGACAGTGGCCATGCTGGCGGGCACGCATGTGTGCCTGCGCAAGACCGACGCCCAGTCCATCTTGGAGGCGATGCGCACCCACGCCGCAGACCACTACTGCGCCGCGCCCATCGTGCACAGCCTGATTTACAACGCTCCAGCAGCCATGCGCGAAGGCATTCCGCCGGGCGTGCGCGGCATGGTGGCTGGGGCTGCGCCGCCGGCCGCCATGATCGAGGGCATGGCCGGCATCGGCTTTGCCATCACCCACGTTTACGGCCTGACCGAAGTCTATGGCCCGGCGTCCGTGGCCGTGCAGCGCCCCACCTGGGCCGCCGAAAGCCTGTCCGAACAAACCCGGCTCAACGGCCGTCAGGGCGTGCGCTACCCCCTGCAGGAGGGCATGACCGTGATGGACCCGCTGAGCATGGCCGAATGCCCGGCCGACGGACAGACCATGGGCGAGATCATGTTCAGGGGCAACATCGTGATGAAGGGCTACCTGAAAAACCCGGGCGCCACAGCCGCCGCCTTTGACGGGGGCTGGTTTCACACCGGTGACCTGGCGGTGATGGAGCCCGACCGTTACGTCAAGATCAAAGACCGCAGCAAGGACATCATCATTTCGGGCGGCGAGAACATCAGCTCGCTCGAAGTCGAAGACGCGCTGTACCGCCACCCTGCCGTGCTGGCCTGCGCCGTGGTGGCCAAGCCAGATGACAAATGGGGCGAGACCCCGCTGGCCTATGTCGAGACGCGGGCCGGCAGCAGCGTCACGGCCGCCGAGTTGGTGGCGCACTGCCGGCAATGGCTGGCCGGCTACAAAGTGCCCAAAGACATACGCTTTGAGAACATACCCAAAACATCCACCGGGAAGATTCAGAAGTTCCAGCTGCGCGAGCGCGCACGCGCGGATGCCGCCACACCATCAACGCCCACAAAATCCTGAGGTCATCACCATGCCCAACACCCCACTCGACCCCGTGCTGCTACGCAGTGACGACGCCCGCGGCGTGACCACCCTCACGCTGAACCGGCCGTTGGCCTTCAACGCCCTCAATGAAGCGCTGTTGAGCGCCCTGCAAAAAGAGCTTGACCAATTGGCTACCGAACCCGCGTTGCGCGTGCTGGTCGTTGCAGCGAACGGGCGCGCATTTTGCGCCGGCCATGACCTCAAGGAAATGCGCGCCGAACCCGCGCTGGTCTACTACCAGCAACTGTTTGCCCAGTGCAGCCGCATGATGATGAGCTTACAAAGTCTGCCGGTGCCCGTGATCGCCAAAGTGCAAGGCATGGCGACGGCCGCCGGCTGCCAACTGGTGGCGCAGTGTGACCTGGCGGTCGCTGCATCCGACGCACGCTTTGCGGTCAGCGGCGTCAACCTAGGCTTGTTTTGC
>CAXNEG010000017.1:0-14458 GCA_964201305.1 Polaromonas sp. | reverse complement strand
TTACACCGGCATCATCGAGCAGCTCAAGCTGACAGACGACGAGGTCGCGCAGATCATGGGCCACGAAATTGCGCATGCCTTGCGCGAGCATGCGCGCGAACGCATGGGCAAAAGCACCGCCACCAGCATTGGCGCGGGCGTGGTGTCGCAATTGCTCGGACTGGGCGATCTGGGGCGCACCGTCACCAACTACGGCGTGCAACTGCTGAACCTGACCTTCAGCCGGTCTGATGAGTCTGAGGCTGATCTGGTCGGGCTGGAGCTGGCAGCGCGCGCCGGCTACGACCCGCAGGCCGGCGTCACCTTGTGGCAAAAAATGTCGGCCAGCAGCAAAGGCGCACCGCCGCAATGGCTGAGCACGCACCCGGCGGGCAACACGCGCATTACCGACATTGAGCGCAATCTGCCGCGCGTCATGCCGCTCTACGAGCGGGCGCGCAAAGGCTGACATTGGCTCTAGGCGCCACTTCAGGCGCCGAATAGACAAGGCGCACCCCAGCTGCGACAAAGCGTCAGTCGCCCCAACCCTGAAGCAAACACCCTAAGCACCCGCAGGCGCTTGGCACAGCACTTGCAAGACATCTTGTACACAAGTATGGATGCTTCAAATTGGTGCAACACACATTAACTGACAGCCCAAATACGGGCAACACGCTGCAAGCCTCTAAACAGGCAGCCCATGACAACGCGTGGCTGTTGCGGACCAACGTGGCGCCCAGCCAGAAAACAAACGGCCCGCAGCCTTTGGCGGGCCTGCGCTTTGCGGTCAAAGACAACATCGATGTTGCAGGCCTGGTGACCAGCGCCGCCTGTCCGGCATTTGCCTTTGAAGCGCAAGAAAGCGCACAAGTGGTGCACAAACTGCTCAACGCCGGTGCAACGCTGGCGGGCAAGACAAATCTAGATCAATTCGCCTGCGGCCTCAACGGCACGCGCTCGCCGCATGGCCCGGTGCCCAACGCCTTCAACCCCGCTTATGTATCAGGCGGGTCGAGCTCAGGCTCTGCTTATGTAGTAGCAACGGGCCAGGTTGATTTTTCATTGGGCACCGACACTGCCGGCTCGGGCCGCGTGCCGGCCGGGCTCAATAACATCGTCGGCCTCAAGCCATCACGCGGACTGATCAGCACGCGCGGCGTGTTGCCGGCTGCGCAAAGCGTGGACTGCGTCTCTATTTTTGCGCGCACGGTGGCCACGGCCGTGCAGGTGCTCGAAAGCGCCATCGGACACGACCCGCTAGACGCTTACTCACGCGCCCTGCCGCTAGCCAGCAGCGCCTTGGCGGCGAACTTTCACTTTGGTGTGCCGGACCAGCTCGAATTCTTTGGCGACTCGCAGGCCGAAGCCGCATTTGCCGAGGCCATCGAGCGCCTGCAAGCCATGGGCGGCACGCCAGTGCAACTCGACTTTGCGCCCTTCAAGCAAGCGGCTCAGTTGCTCTACGGCAGTGCGCTGGTGGCCGAGCGTTACGCCGCCATACGCCCCTTCTTTGACGCGCACGAGGCCGCCGTGATCGAGCCGGTGCGCAGCATCATTGCCAATGGCAAAAAGTTCAGCGCGGCGGACCTCTTTGACGCGCAGACCCAACTCAAACTGCTCGGCCAGCAAGCCGACGCCCTGTGGCCGGGGCTGGACTTGCTGGTGGTGCCCACTGCGCCGACCCACTACAGCGTGGCCGCCATGCAAGCCAATCCGGTCGAGCTCAACCGGCGTCTGGGCGAGTACACCAACTTCGTCAACCTGCTCGACTACGCGGCCCTGTCGGTGCCCAGCGCGATCCGGCCTGACGGCTTGCCTTTCGGCATCACGCTTATCGGCCGCTGCGGCAGCGACTGGCAACTCGCCGGGCTCGGTCAGCGTTATCACCACTTAACCGGACTCACGCAAGGCGCCACGGGTGAGCCGCTGCCGGCGCCCAAGCCGATTGCCGGCTTAAGCCGCCCGGCAGTAGCCAGCGTGCGCGTGGCCGTGGTTGGCGCGCACCTGTCGGGTATGCCGCTTAACAGCCAGCTTATTGAGCGAGGCGCCACGCTGGTGGGCAGCACCAGCACCGCACCTGACTACCGCTTTTACGCGCTGCCCGGCAGCACACCGCCCAAGCCGGGCTTGTTGCGCGTAGCCCCCGGCCAGGGCGCGGCCATCGCACTGGAAATATGGGACATGCCGCTGGCGCACTACGGCTCATTCGTTGCGCTCATTGCGGCCCCGTTGGGCATTGGCACGCTGCGAGTGGCCGACGGCAGCAGCGTGCAGGGTTTTGTCTGTGAAGCCGAAGGCGTGCAAGGCGCGCAAGACATCACGCACCTGGGTGGCTGGCGGGCCTATGTCGCGCTTATGTCGCGCAAGGCTGAGCCCTAGGACCTTTCACTTTTCTCACCTCACTTTTTCACCTCATCAAAGGAGTTTCATCATGACCGCATCAAGCCAGCCCTCCAAATCTGCCGCCTCACGCCGCCTGTTACTCCAAGCCGGCGCTGCCGTGCTGGGCACTCTGGCCATGCCCGCCATCGTGCTGGCGCAGGCCCGTCCGAAAATCCGCATCGGCTACTGGCCGGTGGCCGCTGGCCTGCCATTTTTTGCAGCGATTGAAAAAGGCTACTTCAAAGAAGCCGGTCTGGATGTCGAGGCCATCAAGTTCGCCGGCGCCCAGCAGGTGATGGAGGCCATGCTCGCCGGCCGCTCGGACGGCAGCTCCAACGGCACCGGCTCTGCCAACCTGGCCATCGGCGAGATCGCCCAGCCCGGCCTGTTCAAAATTTTTGCCACCAACCCGAGCAACGCCAAGTTTGTGCTGGACGAGTTCATCGTGCCCAAAGACAGCCCTGTCAAAACCATGGCCGATCTCAAAGGCAAGAAAGTCGCTTCCGGCCCCGGCATCCAGAACGTCACGCTGGCCAAGACCATGCTCGAGCGTGCCGGTGCCACTGGCGCCACGGTGATCGAGCTGCCCATCGGCCAGCACGTCGCCGCGCTGGTTGCCGGCCAGGTTGACGCCTGCTACACGCTCGAACCCACCGGCACCATCGGCCGCATGAATGGCACCACCCGCGTGATTGAAGCCGGCGTGGTGGCCAAGTACATCCTGGGCGACTCTATGGCGCCGTGGCATGGCGGTGCCGCCAGCCTGACCACCGATTTCATCAAGAAAAACCCGGATGTGGCCAAGAAATTCATCGCCGCTTACACGCGCGGCATTGAGTTGGTGCGCACCAAGCCGGCTGAGGCACGCACCTTCATGAAGGGCTACACCGCCATCGAAGGCGCGCTCACCAGCGAAGTACCGCTGGCCTCTTACATGCTTTACAACGAGTTCAAGCCCAGCGACGTGGCTTACTTCCAGAAGTTCTACGACCTGTTCACCGAAAAAGGCATCTTCGACAAGAAGGTGCTGGTCGATAGCTTGCTCTACAAAGACTAAGCCATGCCTTACCTGATCTCCCCTGTGGTGGGCGCCGATTCAAGCACTGCGGCCAATACAGCGCCTTCCCCGGCGCCTGCCTGGTCCGCGGCCGCCCCACAGGCCAGCACGCCGCCCAAGGTCTCTGCCGCCAGCCGTCTGTTGCCCTTCATCGGCCCGTTGGTGCTCTTCATCGTCTGGGATATTGCGGTGCGCTTTGGCTTCATCAAGGCCATCTTGCTGCCCAGCCCGTCTGCCACCCTGGTGGCGCTGGTCACCGGATTCGCCGGTGGCGCGCTGCTGCTCGACTTCGGCGTGACCTTCCTGCGCACCTTGCAGGCTTTCACGGTGGCGGCGGTGGTCGGTGTGCCGCTGGGTGTGCTGCTTGGCAGCAATGAAAAAGCCTACCGCAGCGTCGAGTTTCTGATTGACTTTTTCCGCTCCACGCCTTCGTCGGCGCTGATCCCGCTGTTCCTGCTGATCTTCGGCGTGTCCGACATCAACAAGGTGGCGATTGCTGCTTTCGGTGCGTTTTTGATTGTCATCTTCAACAGCGCGTATGGCGTCATCAACGCCCGCAAGCAACGCGTCATGGCGGCGCGCGTCATGGGCGCATCACGCTGGCAGATTTTCAAAGACGTGCTGATTTGGGAAAGCCTGCAGCCCACCTTCGTCGGTCTGCGTTCGGCGGTGTCTATGGCGCTGGTGATTGTCATCGTCGCTGAGATGTTCATCGGCTCGGAAAACGGTTTGGGTCACCGCATCATTGACGCGCAGCAGGTGCTCAACGTGAAAAGCATGTACGCCGCCATCTTGTCGGCCGGTGCGCTGGGTTACGCGCTCAACATTATGTTTTTGATGGCTGAACGCCGCATCGTGCACTGGAGTGGAAGATGACTGTATTGAATGCGCCCTTCAGCACCGATGTGCCTGTGCCGCCTTTCCGGCCCGGCCCGGCCGGCACGCACATCACCATTCGCGGCCTGACCAAGTACTTTGCCGGCTGGCCCTTGTACGAAAGCTTTGACCTCGACATCCCCAAGCACAAGATCACCTCGGTCTTCGGCCCCAACGGCTGCGGCAAGTCCACGCTGATCAACATGATTGCCGGACTGGTACCCATCGACGCGGGCGAGATTTTGTTTGACGGCAAGACGCTCAAGGACACCAAGATCGGCTACGTTTTTCAGAACTACCGCGAAGCGATGTTCCCCTGGATGCGCACCATCGACAACATCGCCTACCCGCTCAAGCTTGAAGGAAAGAGCAAGGCCGAGGTGGACCGCCGCATGGCCGAGTTGGTGGCTTCGTTTGACGTCAAGTTTGATTTGAACCGCTACCCCTACGAGCTCTCAGGCGGCCAGCAACAAACCGCCTCCATCATGCGGGCACTGGCGCCCAATCCCGAGGTGCTGTTTCTAGACGAGCCTTTTTCGGCGCTCGATTTTGAAATGACGCTGTTCATCCGCGAGAAGCTGCAAGAAGTTTTCATGCAGACCGGCACCACCATGCTGCTGGTCTCGCACGACCTAGAAGAAGCGGTGTATCTGGCCGACGAGGTGCTGCTGCTGACCAAGCGACCGACACGTGTGGCCGAAATCCTGCCCTATGGCGATGCACGGCCGCGCACCACAGAAACGCTTTCCGAAGCCAGTTTCATTCACGCCAAAAAACGCAGCCTCGAAGTGTTCCAGCGCGAAGTGCGGCGCTAAGCGCAAGCCAGACCGCATGAAAGAGCAACAGACCCTGGCCTATGTGCAGGCCACCGCCGCGATGATGCGTTTGCCGCTGGACGCAGAGCAAGCGGCGCGTGTGGCGGTGCATTTGCAGCGCACCGTGGCCATGGCCGGCTTGCTCGACAGCGCGGCTCTCGCGCCGCATGACGAGCTGGTGCAAATTTACTGCCCCGCGCCGTTTCCGGTGTCAGACCCGGTGCCACCCAAAGGCCGGCCATGAGCGGGTCGAACCTGCTGCGTGAATTCGGCGACGACGCCTCGCGGATGGCGCAGGCTGTGCGCAGCGGCGCCGTCAGCGCGCGCGAGTTGCTGGCCGCCAGCCTGGCGCGCATTGAAGCGACCAACGGCCAGGTCAACGCCTTCACCATGCAGACCCGTGCCCGCGCCGAGGCGGAAGCCGACGCCATTGATGCGCAACGGGCCCGTACGCCGCAAGCCCTGGGCCCGCTGGCCGGCGTGCCCTTTGCGGTCAAGAACCTGTTTGACATCGAGGGCGAAGTCACGGTGGCCGGCTCGACAGTCAACCGTAGCCACGCGCCGGCCGAAGCAGACGCCGTGCTGGTGCAGCAAATGCAGTCGGCCGGCGCGGTGCTGGTGGGCGCGTTGAACATGGATGAGTACGCCTACGGCTTCACCACCGAAAACACACACTACGGCCCTTGCCACAACCCGCATGATCTGGCGCGCATCAGCGGCGGCTCGTCCGGCGGCTCGGGCGCGGCGGTGGCCGCCGGCCACCTGCCCATCACCCTGGGTTCAGACACCAACGGCTCGATCCGCGTGCCAGCTTCGCTGTGCGGCGTCTGGGGCCTCAAGCCCACCTTCGGGCGCCTGTCGCGGCGGGGCACTTACCCCTTTGTCTACAGCATCGACCACCTCGGCCCGCTGGCCAGCAGCGTGGCCGGCTTGGCACTGGCCTATGACGCGCTGCAACGTGCCGACGCGCGTGACCCCGGCTGCCATGCGCTGCGCGTGCAGCCAGTCACGCCACTCATGCAAGGCGCTGCCCCCGGCTTGCGCATCGGCGTGCTGGGCGGCTACTTTGAAGAACACGCCAGCGCCGCAGCCCGCCAAGCCGTGAGCCTGGCCGCGCAAGCACTGGGCACCACCAACACCGTGCAGTGGCCCGACGCAGCGCTGGGCCGCGCTGCGGCTTTCATCATCACCGCTAGCGAAGGCGGCAGCCTGCACCTGGATGACCTGCGCACGCAGTCGTCTGATTTCGAGCCGCTGTCGGTAGACCGCTTCATCGCCGGTGCCTTGCAGCCGGCTGATTGGTATCTGCGCGCGCAGCGCTTTCGGCGTATTTACCGCGAGCGCGTCAACGCCTTGTTTGCCGACTGGGATGTGCTGATCGCCCCCGCCACGCCGGTGAGCGCGCCACTGATCGGCACCGAATGGCTGGACCTCAACGGCACGCAGCAGCCCTGCCGCGCCGCCATGGGTTTGCTGACACAGCCCATCTCATTTGCCGGCTGCCCCGTGGTCACGGCGCCGCTGTGGCCCGAAGGCACGGGCGGCATGCCACTGGGCGTGCAACTGATTGCCGCGCCCTGGCGCGAAGACTTGGCTTTTGCGGCTGCACAGCGCCTGGCTGAGGCCGGCGTGGCGCGGGTCCGGCCTGTGAATTTTTAATCGCCTTGGCTAGAAAAAACATGACCGACATCAACCTTCCCGACGTGCTGGCCGAAGTCACCGCCCAGTTCATGCGCTATGAAAAAGCACTCATCTCCAACGATGTGGCCGTGCTCGACGAGCTGTTTTGGAACAGTCCGCACACGCTGCGTTATGGCGCTACTGAAAACCTCTACGGCTACGCCGAGATTCAGGCTTTTCGCGCCGGCCGGCCCGTGCAGGGGCTGGAGCGCGTGCTGCTGAAAACCGTCATCACCTGCTACGGCCGCGACATGGCGACCGCCAACGTCGAGTTCCAGCGCAAATGCAGCCCGCGCACAGGCCGCCAAAGTCAGACCTGGCTGCGCACCCCAGAGGGCTGGCGCGTGGTGGCGGCGCATGTGAGTCTGCTGCCCTGAGCGTTGCTACGAGAGTCCGGGCGTGAACATCTCCAGCCTCCGGCCCGCACCCGCGCATCGTTCGCGTGCGGTGGACGTTTACACCCAGCTCAAACGCGACATCGCCGAGTTTCGGCTGGTGTCGGGCGACCGTTTCACCGAAACCGAAATCAGCGAGCGTCTGGGCGTGTCGCGCACGCCGGTGCGTCAGGCGCTGTTCAAGTTGCAGCAAGAAGGTTTTGTCGAGGTGCTGTTTCGCAGCGGCTGGCGCGTACTGCCCTTTGACTTCAATCGCTTTGAAGAACTCTACGACCTGCGCATGGTGCTGGAGACGACGGCGGCGCACCGCTTGTGCGAAGGCGCTCACAAGGTGGACGCCACCAAGCTCAACGAACTGGTCGCCATCTGGCTGGTCAGCCCCGAGCAGCGCAGCACCGACATGCTGCAGGTCGCCGCCTGGGACGAGGCCTTTCATTGCGTGCTGGTCGAGGCCGCCGGCAACGCAGAGATGGCGCGTGTGCACCGCGAGGTGACCGAGCGCATCCGCGTGATTCGCCGGCTTGACTTCACGCAGCCCTCACGCATCACTGCCACTTATGACGAGCACAGCAAGATTCTGCGCGCCATCCAGCGCAAACGCGGCGACCAGGCGGCCCTGCTGCTGCGCGCCCACATAGAGGCCAGCCAGGCCGAGGTGCGCAAGATCACGCTGCACCAAGTGCACCTGGCCCGGCAGTTGGGCGCGCACGCGGAGAGCAGTTAAAGCCAAGGTTAATCTGGCAGGCTGATTGATTTCATGGGCGAGTTTTTAAGCCAAACTTTTTTGCAGAGAAACTCCGCATGCGTGAAGGTCTGCACATATTGGCCGCATCGGCCGCCATTCAAAGCGCGAACTCATAACCCAAAGTGATGGGCGCATGGCGCCGTTACGGCCATGCCCTTGGATAAAAAACCGTGCTCAGTACAAATAGGCTTTTCCGGTCGGAAGGCTGAAGCCCAAGTAGGGACTGCGCTCGAGAAGTTGGTCAAGCAACCGAACGGCGCGTAAAACGTAAGCCACGAATTTGCCAGATCAAATGTGTCCGCATACAAATCAATGCATTAATTTAAGTCTCTGAAAAAAGAAACTTTTAACCAATAACGAATTGCATGATTTGACGGTCTACCTTGTTATCCCGCAAACTTATCAGTCATAACAAAGTTAGACCGCATAGCCAGCCGTGTGCACCATCCTCCCCAAATGACAGTCCCAACCTACGATCAGTTCATCGAGCCGATACTGCGATTCCTCAGGCCCAGTCTGGCTGTACGCGGTACATTTTCGCCAGCCTAGGCTTGGCGTCCTGCCAGCCCGACAACGCCGAAACGCGTTGCGGCTTGACTTCGATGTTTACGATCTGAGTGAGAGCTTCGTATCGACCGGATCCATCCCTCATCTCATCAAAGCGCAAACTGATAGCCCACAGTAATGGGCGCATGGTCTGAAAACCGTTCGTCTTTGTAAATCGCTTCGCTGCGCGCTAGCGCGGCAAAGGCCGGGGTGGCCAGGTGGTAGTCGAGCCGCCAGCCCACGTTATTGGCGTAGGCCTGGCCGCGGTTGCTCCACCAGGTGTAGCAGGCGTCGGTGGTGGCGGGTTGCAAGTGCCGGTACACATCGACCAGGCCGCCGCCTGTTTTATCGTGGCGCAGCAGGGTACCCATCCAGTCGCGCTCTTCGGGTAAAAAGCCGCTGTTCTTTTTATTGCCCTTGAAGTTTTTCAAATCAATTTCCTGGTGCGCGATGTTGATGTCGCCGCACAGCACCACTTCGCGGCCGCCGCTTTTGAGCGCCAGCAGGTGCGGGCGGAGCTCGGCCAGAAAGCGAAACTTGGCGGCCTGGCGATCCTCGCCCGACGAGCCGCTGGGAAAGTAGCAGCTGATTATGGAAAGCTTGGACGCCTGGGCACGGCCGGGGCGGTCAAAGCGCAGCTCGACATAGCGGCCTTCGGCGTCAAATTCGCTGGAGCCGTAACCGATGATCACCTCGCTTGGTTCATACCGCGTGTATATGCCCACGCCCGAGTAGCCTTTTTTCTCAGCGAACTGAAAGTGGCCCTGCAAACCGGCCAGTGACTCAAAGCGCCCGGCTATGTCGGGGGCCTGGGCTTTGATCTCCTGCACGCAAATACAATCGGGCTTGGCTTTTTCGAGCCAGGCTTCGACGCCCTTGCTGGTGGCGGAGCGGATGCCGTTGAGGTTGAGGCTGGTGAGTGTGAACAAGGAATTTCCCATGACAACGATGAAACCGGCCAACGACATGCTGGCCCAGGAGTTTGTGCAATTCTCGCTGGATTGCGGGGTGCTCAGGTTCGGGGAGTTCAAAACCAAGGCCGGCCGCATGAGCCCCTATTTTTTCAATGCCGGTTTGTTTGACGACGGCGCCAAGCTAGGGCGCCTGGCCGGCTTTTACGCGCAGCGCCTGGTGAGCAGCGGTATTGAGTTCGACATGATCTTTGGCCCGGCCTACAAGGGCATCCCTTTGGGTGCGGCGGTGGCCATTGAGCTGGCGCGCCTGGGGCGCAACGTGCCTTTTTCCTACAACCGCAAAGAGGCCAAGGACCACGGCGAGGGCGGCAGCCTGGTGGGCGCGTCGCTGGCGGGGCGTGTGCTGATCATCGACGACGTGATGAGCGCCGGCACCGCCGCACGCGAGTCGATTGCGCTGATCAAGGCCGCCGGCGCCACGCCCCATGCGGTGGTTATAGCGCTGGACCGCCAGGAAATGGCGACTGAAACACAGGCCGACGGCAGCACCCGCGACCTGTCCTACAGCGCAGTGCAGTACGTGCGCGAGCAGGTCGGCTTGCAGGTGTGCGCCATTGCGGAACTCAGCGACTTGCTGGCCTACCTGAGCGCCCAACCCGGCAATGCCATGGGCGAGCACCTGAGCCGGGTGCAGGCTTACCGCGACCGCTACGGCGTGCAGTGAAGCCTGGGGCGTGTGAACTAGCTGCCCGCGCCCATCAAAAACTCGTTCTTGCCGATGGCCACGCCGTTGTGGCGCAGGATGGCATAAGCCGTGGTGATGTGGAAAAACATATTGGGCAGCGCCCAGTTTTTCAGGTAGTCATGGCCGCTCATCGTGCGCGTGGCGTTCTTACCGGACGGGAAGGTGACTTGTGTCTTCCAGGCCGTCCAGTGCGGCGGGGGGCACGGTCTGCAGCCAGGCTAGCGTTTTGTCTATGCGGCCGACCAACTCTTCGAGCGTTTCTTCGGTGTTTTCAAACACCGGCGCTTCCAGGCCCGAAATGCGCGCGGCGCACAGCTTGGCGGCATCACAGGCAATAGAAATCTGCCTTTTGAAGGGCAACATGTCCGGCGACAGCCGGTACTGCACCAGCGCCTGTTCGTCATAGCCGCGCGCCTGCACATCGGCCTGAGCCTTGGTTAGCAGGTGGCGCAAATTACCCAGGAATTTGGCAAAAACGGGCAGGCTGGCGGAAGAAAGCGAGATGGTCATGAAGCGGACTCCTGAAGGATGGTGTTGGAAACACACCAGTATGCCCCGCAATTGGGCGCTTCAACACCAACCGAGCACGCTTGTATGCATCGGCCCTGGCCATGTTGGTGCGCCCGCATGTTTTGAGGGCGGTTTTCCGTAGATCTTGGGCGGCGACAGTTGCGGGCTTTCAAGTGAGCCGTACAGAGCTACAGATCAGTTTGATTCAGCTTTTCAGATGTATGAAGGGGTTGGCACAGGGTTTGCGGTGAGGGTAAGGCCATGCACAAACATGGTGGATCGCGCATTCATGGTTTGGCGCGGCCACTTCTTTGGAAATCAACAGGAGCCTTTTCATGACTTTGGTTCGCCGCAACTTTCTCACTCGTGCCGCCGTTGCCGGCAGCGTTCTGGCAGCACCTGCCATCGTCAGCGCGCAATCTGCAGGCGTCTTTAACTGGAAGATGACCAGCGCCTATGGCAAGGGCTCGCCTTTTTACATGGACGGTCCGGGCAGTGCGACCGATCTGGCCAAGCGCATCAGGGAGATGTCAAGCGGGCGCCTGAACATTCAGGTTTTCGGTGCCGGCGAACTGATCCCGGCCTTCGAGGGTTTTGATGCGGTGCGCGCCGGCACTGTGGAAATGAACCATGCCAACAGCTACTTCTGGACCGGCAAGACCTTTGCGGCGCAGTATTTCACCGCGGTTCCTTTTGGGCTCAACTTTCAAGGCGTCAACGGTTGGCTTTACGACGGCGGAGGCATTGAACTGTGGAACGAGGTGTATGCACCCTTTGGCATGATCGCCATGCCTTGCGGTAACACCGGCGTACAAATGACGGGTTGGTTCAAGAAAGAAATTAAATCCGTTGCGGACCTCAAGGGCCTGAAGATGCGCATTCCCGGGCTGGCCGGCAAGGTCTACGCAAACTTGGGCGTGGACGTGAAGGTGTTGCCGGGCGGCGAGATTTTCCCGGCACTCGAACGCGGCGTGATCGATGCCGCAGAGTTCGTGGGCCCTTTCCAGGACCGGCGCCTGGGCCTGCACAAAGCGGCCAAGTACTACTACACCACAGGCTGGCACGAATCGGCCACGGTGTCTGAGTTGCTGATCAACAAAGCCGCCTGGGACAAGTTGCCCAAGGATTTGCAGGCCATCGTGCAAAACGCCTCGGCGGCTTGCAATGTCATTAGTGAAGGCTGGTGCCAGAAGGCCAACTCCGAGGCGATGGAAGATTTGATCAAAAACCAGAAAGTGATCGCCAAGCCATTGCCCGACAGCGTGATTGCTGCGTTGCGCACCGAAACCGCCAAGGTGCTGGCCGAAGCCGTCGCCAAAGACCCGCTCACCAAGAAAGTACATGACTCGTACATGGCCTTCAAAGCCAAGTTCGACCGCTGGTCCGAGATCAGTGAAGAGGCGTACCACATCAAAGTCCGCGGCTGAACGTAAGAGCCTCAATGTTCAAAACCATGTCCGCACTCTTGGCGGGCATCGAGTCCTTGATCAACTTCATCGGCAGGGCCACCCTCTGGGTGGCCTTGGCCATGATTAGCCTGGTCGCGCTCAATGTCCTGTTGCGTTACGCCTTCAGTTTCGGCTCAGTCTGGGCCCAGGAGCTGGAGTGGCACTTACTGGCCGGCATGATCCTGCTGGGCATGAGCTATGCCATCCAGCGGGGCGACAACGTTCGTGTAGACCTGTTTTATGCCGGCTTTTCTGCACAGAAAAAATTCATGGTCGATCTGCTGTCTGTATTGCTGATCTTTCTGATTGCTTTGATTTTCCTGAAGCTGTCGCTGGCCTATGTCGGCCAGTCGTATGCCATCAACGAGCAATCGGCAGACCCGGGTGGCTTTCGCATGCGCTGGGTCGTCAAGGGATTGATCCCCCTGGGCTACGGCCTGCTGGCGCTGCAGTCCGTCGGCGCCTTGCTGCGCTTGATACTAGACCGTTCAAAGGCGGCAGAAAGCCAACATGTTTGAGCCGCAGACCTACGCCCTCATGATGTTGGGGGCCTTCTTTGTGATGTTGATGATCGGCGTGCCGGTGGCCACCACCCTGGCCACAGTGGGTTTCGTTTTCGGCTACCTGGGTTTTGGCGACTCGCTTTTCAGCCTGCTGCCGGCGCGCGTGTACGGCATCGTGGCCGGTTACCAGTGGATGTCGATCCCGCTGTTTGTTTTCATGGGCGTGATGCTTGAAAAGTCACGCCTGGCGGACGATTTGCTCGACGTCATGGGTCACCTGGCCGGTGGCCTGCGTGGCGGTATGGGCGTTGGCATCATCTTGTTCGGCGTGCTGATGGGGGCCACCACCGGCATCGTCGGCGCGACCGTCATCACCTTGGGTTTGCTGAGCTTGCCGACCTTGATCCAGCGCGGTTATGACAAGAGCTTGTCCTGCGGCATGATTTGCGCTTCAGGAACGCTGGGGCAAATCATCCCGCCCAGCCTGATCCTGATCCTGTTGTCAGACATCATGCAGTTGTCGGTCGGCACCTTGTTTGCCGCGGCTGTTGGCCCCGGCTTGTTGCTGGCGGCGGTCTACATCATTTATCTGCTGGTCCGCGGCATGATGAACCCCGAACTGATGCCGCCCATCCCGCTGGCCGAGCGCAACCTGGTCAGCCGCCGGCAACTCTGGGTGCGGTTTTGGAAAGTCGTGGTGCCGCCCATCTTGCTGGTGGTAGCAGTGCTGGGTTCCATCGTTGGCGGTGTGGCCGCACCCACAGAAGCGGCCTCCATGGGCGCCGTCGGGGCTGTCCTGATCACACTGCTGTCCGGCCGGTTTCGCTTTTCAGTGCTCAAAGAGGTGGCGCTGGAAACCAGCAAGATCACGGCCGTCATGATGTTCATCCTGATGATGGCGCAAGTCTTCGCTCTGTCCTTTCGCGGCCTGCACGGAGAAGACCTCATCACCCGCATGTTTGACCTGCTGCCCGGCGGTGTCAACAGTGACATCTGGTTCATGATGGCGCTGATTTTCGTTCTCGGCTTTTTCATCGAGTGGATCGAGATCAGCTACATCGCCGTGCCGCTATTCCTGCCGGCCTTGCTGGCGCAGGGCGTCGACCCGGTTTGGCTGGCCATGCTGATCACGGTCAATTTGCAGTCATCGTTTTTGACGCCACCCTTCGGATGGGCACTTTTCTATCTCAAAGGCGTGGCGCCGCCAGAAATCAACATCAAGCATATTTACAAAGGCGTCGTGCCCTTTGTGTGCCTGCAAGGCGTGGCACTTTTGCTGGTGTTTGTTTTCCCGGAACTTGCGCTGTGGTTGCCCAAAGCCATTGGCTGGTGACCGGTGTGATTGGCCGGACCACCTGAGCCGTCGCAGCTTCAGCCCAACTTGTTTTTCAAAAGCTCGTTGACCTGCGCCGGATTGGCCTTGCCTTTGCTGGCCTTCATGGCCAGGCCGACTAGGGCGTTGAAGGCTTTGGCATTGCCGGCCTTGTACTCTTCAACGTTCTTGGCGTTGGCTGCCAATACTTCGTCAATGATGGCCTCGAGCGCGCCGCTGTCGTTCATCTGCTTGAGGCCTTTGGCTTCGATGATGGCGTCCACTTCGCCGCCATCGGACCACAGGGCGTCAAACACTTGTTTGGCCGCGTTGTTGGAAATCGTGCCGTCGGCAATCCGGCCAATCAGGGCGGCGAGTTGTGTGCTGCTCACAGGCAGTTGATCAAACGCCAGTTCACCGCTGTTCAAGCGCCGAGACACCTCGCCCATGATCCAGTTACTGGCCAGCTTGGGCTGAGAGCAGGCCTTGGCCGTAGCTTCAAAATAAGCCGCCATCGCCATGCTTTGCGTAAGTTGCGATGTGTCGTACTC
>CAXNEG010000016.1:0-14619 GCA_964201305.1 Polaromonas sp. | reverse complement strand
GAGCGGACATAAATGTCCTGAAAGTTAAAACCAATGGCGGTATGGCGAATAGTCACTTCGCCCTGCGCGGGTTCGGGCAAATCAAGTTGCTCTATGTTCAGAACTTCAGGGCCGCCGGCGGCGTGGAAACGGACTGCTTTAACTTTCATGATGTCTCTGTTGGTAGTGATAAAAAGATTGAAAAAAACTCAGTGCGCCATGCCCTGGAAATACGCACGCAGCAGATCGGGGGGCAATCTCTGGCGTTGTTGCTGCGCCACCGCTTGCGTGGCCAGGCGCATGGCAACCAAGTCGATCGCTTCTGCGCTGACTACCTGCACCCCGTGGCTTTTGAGCTGGGCCAGCGCAATCGCGTCTTCGGTTTCGGCATTATTGCGCTGCTCATGCGTGACCAACTTGGCGGCCACCGACAAGGTCTGCCGCTGAGCAGCGCTTAGCCCCTCGTACCAGCTGCGCGGACAGACCAGAAGCAGCACACCGAAGTAATGCTGCGTCAGACTGACATGCGGGTGGTATTTCCACAGGCCGAAATTGAGCAAATTGGTCAAGGGGTTTTCCTGGGCCTGAACTTCGCCGCTTTGCACCACACGCAGCAACTCGCGCACATCGGTGGTCACAGGCGCAAAACCCAACGCACTCAATGCCGCGCGGTAATGCGCGCTGTCCAGCGTGCGGATCACCATGCCCGCACAGTCCTTGGGGTTGGTGATGGGGCGCACGGCGTTAGAGATATGGCGAAAACCGTTGTCCCAGTAAGCCAGTACCTGAAAGCCGCTTTGCGCGGCCACTGCCCGGCTAAGCATGCGGCCGGCCTGACCGTCCAGGGCGGCCAGTGCCGCAGCGCGGTCCGCGACTGAAAAAGGCAGGTCCAGCACCGCCAGCTCGGGCACGCGCGCTGACAGGTAGCCCGAAGCCAAGTAGCAGATATGCCGCTCGCCTTGCTCAACCGAGTCAAACAGCGCGCTGGCTTTTTCTTGCGCGGCCGTGACGTCGTCTTCGCAATCGACAGGCAAGCCCCAGCCCGAGTCTTGCAGCTGACCGGCCAACCGGCGCAGCGCGCCGGTCAGGATAGAGCCCTGGCCCTGGTAACCGGCCAAACGAATCGGGGGAACAGACATGCCAACGGACTCAGGTGGCCTGGATATTGGCGTCCTGGATGATCTTTTTCCAACGCTGGAAGTCGCCCTCGACCAAGGGACCCAATTGGGCAGCAGTGCGCGGCCAAGGCTCCAGGCCGGAGCGAATGAGCTGTTGCTGGAAATCTTTGTCTTCGCTGATCGCCTGCGCCTCTCGACGCAACACAGCCAGCACGTCTGGGGGCACGTCCTTGTGCAAAAACAAGGCCACCCAGGACGAGTAGTCGTAGTCGCGTACGCCCTGCTCTTGCAGTGTCTGGATATCGCGAAACTGCGCATGACGTTCGGTGCCGCAGTAGCCGATCAGGCGGACCCGGTTGTCCTGCAAAAAGGGTTGGGCCAATGACAGCGCCATCGACATCAGCTGCACTTCGCCCGTGGCCACAGCCAGCGCAGCCTGGCTGGCGCCGCGGTAGGGCACATGCGTGAGTTGCGAGCCGGTATAGGCCGTGAACATCTCGGTGGCCAGGTGCTGCGGGCTGCCGACACCGCCCGATGAATAGTTGATGCGCTTGGGCTCACTTTTGGCCAGCTTGACCAGGTCCTGAATGTTGCGCACGGGCGAGTTGGCGGGCACTGCAAAAAAGGTCGGGATGTTGGCAATGCCGGCGACCGGCACAAAGTCTTTGCGGGTGTCCACTTTCATGTTCTTGGCCTGCAGGTGCGGCAAGATGGTCATGATGCTGTTGTTGAGCGCCGCAACGGTCTGACCATCGGCTTTGGCACGGGCGATCTTCTCGAGCCCCACCAGGCCGGCGGCAGCGGCCACGTTGTCCACCACAAAACCGCCGCCCAAGCGCGTGGCCAGGCGTTCGGCCATGTGGCGCACCGCCACGTCCGAGGCGCTGCCGGCTTGCAAGGGCAGCACAATGCTGACCGGACCGCCGGGGTATTTTTGAGCCCATGCAGGCATGCTCAGCCCGGCCAGCAAGGCCGCCGTGCCACTGGAAAGCAGATGTCGTCTGTTCATGTGAAAACCCGGGTTGGTTGAAAAAAATGACGTCGAACTAGACCTTGGCAGGCACTGCTTTGGCCGCGGTGATTTTGGCGGCGGGCTCAGCATTTTCGCCCGCGTCCGTCCACTTGGGCACGCGCCCCATGTTGGCGGCCTCTTCCCAGGCGAAGTTCAGCTCGACTTTGATGCCATTGATCGGCTCGCGCATGAAGAGTTGGTAGAGGTTGGAGTTGTGCGCCTTACGCTCGCTGAACTCGACGCCGTTTTTCGTCAGGCGTTCGATGAACTCGGCCATACCCTCGGAGTTAAAGCAAAGATGGTCAATCCGGCCCGAACCGGGCGCGCCGGCGGCCGAGTAGTCAATGCCAGCCTGGTCGCTGGGCGTCTTGAGGTAGGTGTCCTGGTGCGTGGAATGCCGTGCCTTGCCGATGTGCAACACGTCCTGATCGCCGATGTAAAGCCAGTAGACCGGAAAACCGAACTCCGGGTGGTAGCCGTTGCGAAAGCCGAGGTTCTCGCAAAACCAGTCGCGCGTACCCTCGGGATCGTGGGTCAAGATCAACACATGCTCGAGAAATTTGACACCCATTTTCTTTGCTCCTTGTTTGCAGACCAGGTCTTTAGGTTTTGGCCGGGCCGGTCCAGACCGTCTTGATGTTGGTGAATTCGTGCAGCCCTAAATAGCCCAGTTCACGTCCATAGCCGGACTGCTTGGTGCCGCCAAAGGGCAGGCGCGGGTCAGAGGCCACCATGCCGTTGACAAAAACTGCGCCGCAATCGATGTGGTGCGTCAACAAGCGCGCCCGGTCCATGTCGCGCGTCCATAAAGAGGCACCCAAGCCAAAGGGCGTGCCGTTGGCCACCGTGATCGCTTCGTCCACCGACTTCACCCGGATGATGGCGGCGGCAGGGCCGAAGGTTTCTTCTCTGGCAACCGTCATGGCGGGCGAGACATGGTCAAGCACCGTAGGTTGGTAGAAAGCGCCAGGTCCATCAATGGGGTTTCCACCATTGAGTAATTTGGCACCCTCCCCCACAGAGGCCACAACCTGTGCATGCAGTTCATCGCGCAGGTTGCGGCGCGCCATCGAACCGATGGTGCTGGCAGGCGCAAAGGGGTCGCCGACCACGAGCTTTTGCGTTATCGCTACAAAGGCGTCCACAAAGCGCTCGGCCACGGACTCTTCAACAATGAAACGTTTGGATGAAATGCAGCTTTGCCCGGTGTTCTGAAAGCGCGCCTTCACGCCCACCGCAGCGGCGGCCTCGATGTCGGCATCGGCCAGCACGATGAAGGGGTCCGAGCCGCCCAACTCCAGCACCTGTTTTTTCAGCGCCTGACCGGCCACCGACGCAATGCTGCGCCCCACCGGCGTCGAGCCGGTGAAAGTGACAGCGGCGATGCGATCGTCTTGAATCAATCGGGGGACCGCAGAAGCACCCACCATCATGGTGCAAAACAAGCCCTCGGGCAGTCCTGCGTCTTTGAACACCTGCTCCAGCGCCAGCGCGCACTGCGGCACGTTGCTGGCATGTTTGAGAACCAAGCCGTTACCGCCAATCAGCACAGGCGCAGCCGCCCGCATGACCTGCCAGAAAGGATAGTTCCATGGCATCACCGCCAGCACCAAGCCCAGCGGGTCATAAACAATGCGGCTGTCAGTGGCGGCGCTGGCCACCACCTGGTCAGCCAGAAAGACCGGGCCTTGCTCGGCATAAAAATCAAAGTTCCATGCGCATTTTTCAACTTCGCCCAGCGCCTCACTCAAGGGCTTGCCCATTTCCAGGGTAATGATTCTGGCGAGCGCCTCTTTTTGCTGACGCAGCGTGGCGGCAACCTTGTTCAGGTAGGGCCTGCGCGCCTGCACGCCGAGGCGGGCCCAGCTTTTTTGTGCCTTGGCCGCTTGCGCCAGTTGGCGCTCAATTTGCTGCTCGGTGTGGACTGCAAACTCGGCGAGCAGCTGGTCTGTGGCGGGATTGATGGAGGAGATCATGTGCTGGATTCTTATTGGAGGGGTGCAATGCCCAGCTCCCTGGCCAGGGACTGGAGTTCGACGACGAGGGGGTTGACCACCGGAATGCCGCCGCTCTTATAACGCTGGCGGCGCTCGTGGCTTTGTTCACCGGGCAGCCAGATGCGCTCCACACCGGGCAGTTTTTCACTGTTTCGAATGTCTTTGACCACCGTATCGACCGCGTGCTTGAAAACCGCCGGGTCGCCAAAAGCGCTCAGATCAATCACCAAAATAGCCTGGCCTGTGTTGGTGACGCTGACATGGTCGGCATTGAAGTCCACCACCTCGCGCCCCATGGCTGCGCCGCCCAGTGTGCCGGCCAACAGGCCGACGATCAGCGCCAGGCCGTAACCCTTGTGCTCGCCGATCGGCAATAAAAAGCCTTCTTCGGCGCGCTTCGGATCGGTCAGCGGTTTGCCCTGACGGTCGATCATCCAGCCCTCGGGCATCATCTCGCCGCGCTTGGCCTTGGCCTTGACCTTGCCGTAAGCGGCCACGGTGGTAGCCATGTCGAGCACCACCGGCGGTTCTTCGGCCGTCGGAATGCCAGCGGCAATCGGGTTGGTGGACAGCAGCATGTCCATGCCGCCCCAGGGTGGCAAATGGTTGGCGTTGCCCACCGCAAAGTAAAGGCCCAGCATGTCGTGCTGCAAGGGCTTGCGCGCATAAAGCGAAGCCGGACCGGCATGGTTGCTGTAACGGGTGCTGACCCAGGCCACGCCGCACTCGCGGGCTTTTTCAATGGCCAGGTCCACCGCATGCGAAACCACCAGGTGGCCCATGCCGTTGTCGCCATCGACCACGGCCATGGCAGCGCGCTCCTGCACCACCTTGATGACCGGGTTTTTGTTGATGCCGCCGGCCTGGATGCGCTTGATGTACATGGGCAGGCGGATCACGCCATGGCCGTCAGAGCCCTGCATGTCGGCCTCGGCCATCAGCGTCGCCACTTTGAGGGCATCGGCTGGCGGCAGGCCCTGGCTCTTCAGCGCTGCCTCAATGAAGTTTCGAATAGCCTCAAAACTCAGGATGGTGGAGTTGGCATGGGTGTTCAAGATGACAAGCCCTCAGAAAGGGCCGGGGGCCAAAGCATTGAATTTGTGGACATCATGAGAGTCAACAGGGTTGATGAAGCGAAGTGGCTACTTTAAAAAGCGCCTGTCGCCTTGTCCAATGCTGAATTCGTTGAAGCCCATATCAATTTGCTATTTAAAGACTTTGCGCTGTGCAAATGCACAAAGGAAACCACCAGCCACAGGGGCACGACGGAGCAGGTCGAATTAAGAACGAATATTTATTTAACTTATAATATTTCTGTTTTTTCACACTTTCTTGGCGAAAAACCCAAAAAAAATGAATTGTTTAGTTATACTAAAATATCATTTAGTAGTAATAATTCGGTTCTTTTGTTTATTTTTGCAGTGTTCAATGCTCGTAGGGCTGGACTCACGCCGGCGATTTACGATGGTTGGCAACTAGGGGAAAAAATGGCTGTTGACTTTGTTGGCATAGGCGAAGCGGCTCAAATTTTGGGTTTGTCGCGCACATCCGTCCAGAAACTGGTTGACTCAGGTCAACTGCCCGCGGTCAAGACAAACGGCGGCCACCGGCGTATCTTGCGCAACTCTATTGACGCGCTGGATCAAAAAATGGGGCCTAAGGCCATGCTGCGTCTGGCGACCTTGAACCAGGGCAACAGGCCTGCCAATCTGCTCAACCGGCGGGCCCCTTCCCAGCAAGTCAATGTCTTGATCGTGGAAGATGACAAGGTTTCAGCCCTTGCACTGATCAGCATGTTTGAAAGCCATTACCCGCAAGTGCGCTGCACCATCGCCACCGATGGCCTGGACGCTGTGATGCAGCTCGAACGTATCCGCCCCAATTTACTGATCACCGACCTCAACATGGAGCCCTTCGACGGCTTTCGTCTGCTCAACATGATGGGCAGCCACGCGGAATATTGTTTCATTTCCACCATTGTGCTGTCTGGCTTGAGCCAGGAAGAAATCGACCGCCGAGGCGGTCTGCCGCCCGGCGTACTGTTTTTCCCTAAACCGATCAACATGGAAAGAATGCGCGGCTTTCTGGATGCACATGTGCAAATTCATTTCAAGCAAGGCCTGCCTGAATGACGCTGCGGCACAAGCACATCGACCGCCAGCGACTGACCAGCCAGATTGGCCATCGTTCTGACCTGTTGAACCGGCTGGCAGATGCTTTTATTCGACAGCTTGAGCCTTGGCAAACTGAATTTGCACAGCGCCTGCAGGCTGGCGACATTGCGGGCGTCGGCAGACTGCTGCACAAAATGAAGGGCAGTTGTCACGCAGTGAGCGCTGCTGCTGCTGCTCAGGCATTTGAAAAAGCCGAGCAGACCCTGGCACAGGCAGCCGAACGACGGCAATCCGGCTTAAGCCAGTTACTGGAGTGGGATGGCAATGCACTGCTCGACTTACTGGGGGAAATAGAAGCTGAATTCAAACTCATGGTGGTCACACAGTCCAGCCACTCAGCGGACTGACTGGCTACAATGACCCCCTGAAGGATGAGCCTAGAGAGCTGCCGGATACACCGGTATGCGCTGCCGCTTTGTCACACGCCACCATGAACACTTTCAAGTCGCTGATCGTCCTTTGCGCCTCATCAATTCTCATGGCCTGCGCCAATGTGGACTTGGGATCAGGCAAAGACAGTGCCGGCCCGCCAGAGCCCTCGGCCAAGCAACTGGCAGGCGACATGCCCATACCCCAAGGTTCCACCGTCAGGCCGCAAGAATCTTTGGTCATGGGTTCTGGAAATCGCTGGATGGGCCGCATCAGCTTGACCGTGCCGGGCGAGCCGCAAACTGTTTTTGCTTATTTCCGTGACGGACTGCCCGGCTCAGGCTGGGCGCTGACATCGAGCTCTTACTCCAAACTGAGCTTGCTGACCTTCAGCAAAGGAGACCGGGTTGCCACAGTTCAGCTGCAGGTTTCCAGCTTCGGCGCTAACGAGGTGACCATCACGGTCACACCGGCGGTGGCTTCAGCCGGCAAGCCGCCAACCGCCACGCCCTGAGCGCACTCAGGCCAGAGGTGTTTTCCGGCTGGCCAGCACAGTGTCTATGCGTTTGCCGTCCAGGCCCGTGATCTCAAAACACCAACCGGCGGATTCGATTTTTTCTCCCTTTACCGGCAAGCGACCTGAGACGCTTTGCAACAGACCGGCGACTGTGTTGTAGCGGCCTCGCTCTTCACCCGGTAACTGCCGGATATCCAGGCGCGCCTTGAGCTCGGACACAGGCATCACGCCATCGAGCAGCCAGCTGCCGTCGGCGCGTTGGGTTGCCCAGGCGTCTACCTGCGCGCCGGACTGGAGCTCACCCGTGATGGCTTCGAGCATGTCCAATGGTGTCATCATCCCCTGCACCACACCGTATTCATCAACCACCAGCAAGATACGGGTGGAGCGTTCCCGGAACTGCTCGAGTAACTCCATACCGCTGAGCGATTCAGGCACAAAAACCGCCGGCAGGGTGCAGACAGCTACACGCTTTTCCTGAACCGGAGAGGCATTTGCATCGGCATGAGAATGCGCCAGCAAATCGCTTAACTTGACCACACCCACCACGTCATCCAGGCTGCCGCGGCACACCGGGTACCAGGAGTGTCCGGTGACGCTGGCTTTGGCAATGGCCTGCGCCAGCGTGTCGTTGGCATCAAGCCATTGAATTGCAGAGCGCGGCAACATCAAGGATGTCAGCAGGCGGTCGTCCAGCAAAAAGACGTTTTGCACCATCTGATGCTCATGCTCTTCAATCAAGCCGGCACTCACCCCCTCTTCCAGACTGGCGGTGATTTCTTCCTCAGTAACAGCCCGACTGGCTCCGTTGTCCACGCGCAAAAGTTTCAGCACAACATGGGTGCTAAAGGAGAGCAGGCGTACAAAAGGTCGCGCGCCGATGGCGACCCACATCATGGGCCGCGAGACCAGCCGGGCAACCGTTTCAGGGTAAAGCTGGCCAATTCGCTTGGGCACCAACTCGCCAAAAACGATGGTGATGTAGGTGATGACCACTACCACCAGCGCTGTGGCCGAGATGTCGGCAGCACGCACCGACACGCCCCAGGTCTGTATCAGGGCTGACAATACGCCACTGAAAGCCGCCTCTCCGATGATGCCGTTGAGCATACCAATCGAGGTGATGCCCACCTGCACAGACGATAAAAACTGCGTCGGGTTGGCCAGCAAGCTCAGTGCGGCCTGCGAGCCCTTGTCGCCCGCTTCAGCAGCTGCCGTCAGACGTGCTTTACGGCTTGAGGCGAGCGCCATCTCCGACATGGCGAACACGCCATTGAGCAAGGTCAGCAAGACGATCAGCAAAATATCCATGAAGCAGACGAAAATGAAGACATGGCACTTTACTTCATCGGTGACCTGCAGGGCTGCCACGAGCCTTTGCAGCGACTTTTACGCACCATCGATTTTTCGCCCAGCCGCGACACCATCTACCTGCTGGGCGACCTGGTCAACCGCGGCCCCGACTCGCTGGCCCTGCTGCAAACTCTGACGCAAATGGGTGATTCAGCCCGGTGCCTGCTCGGCAACCACGACCTGCACCTGCTGATGGTGGGCCACGGTCTGCGCGCCCAGCACCGCGGTGACACCCTGGACGCGATCCTGCAATCGCCGCAGCGCACGGCCTGGCTGGACTGGGTTCGCCACCAACACATGGCCTTGCAGGTAGAAGGCTGGCTGTTGGTGCATGCGGGCGTGTTACCCCAGTGGACGGTGACGCGCACGCTGGAGCTGGCCGGCGAAGTCGAGCAGGCGCTGCACAGCCCACAGTGGATGGATTTTTTGACCGGCATGTACGGCAACTCGCCAGCGCTCTGGCACGAGGACCTGCGTGGCAACGACCGACTGCGCGTGATCGTCAACGCGCTCACACGGCTGCGTTTTTGCAGTCCTCAAGGTGAAATGGAGTTTCAAACCAAGGGCGCGGCCAGTACAGCACCCCAGGGCTTCATGCCCTGGTTCCATGTACCGGGCCGACTTTCGGCAGGCACGCCGATTGCTTTTGGCCATTGGTCCACTGTCGGTCTGGATGCACTCGACACCGGGCCAAGCCTGCGTGACAACACACTGGCGCTGGACACGGGTTGCGTCTGGGGCGGCTGCCTGACGGCGGCACGCCTGGGCCAGACGGCCGGCGCTTATGAATTGATCGCGGTTGGGTGTGAAGCCATGAAAACAAACAAAAAAAGCCCGGCATCGCAATGAGCTGGGCTTTTTTGGAGGACGTGGCGCTCAGGTCTGCGGTTCGGTGACTGTCTTGAAAAGTGCAGCCACTTTTTTCTTGGGTTTGATGTTGGCCGAAATGCCGCGCGGCGACGCAGACTTGGCGGCAGTTTCCCAGGCCGGCTGCTCTTGCGCAGGCTGACCAGACTCGTAGGGCTGGTCAAAGAAAGGGTCTCGCGGCCCGTTGCTGCGACGCGGCGCGTACTCGCGGCGCTCGCGAGGCTCACGGGCTTCGCGTGTCTCACGAATTTCGCGACGTTCACGCGAGGCCGGCGCGGCGACACCCGGCTCGTCAGGCTGGTCGGAGCCCTCAGCTTCACGGTACATGCGGCGGCCGTCGTTGATGCGGCCTTGCTCGCTGATGCGCGGGCGGTCTTCTTCAAACTCCACCGGCTCGATCTCAATCTTGGCGTTGATCAATTTTTCAATGTCGGCCACCAACCGCGTGTCGCTGGGCGCCACAAAGCTCACCGCCAAACCTGAGGCACCCGCGCGGCCGGTGCGGCCGATGCGGTGCACATAGTCTTCGGCATTGAAAGGCACGTCAAAGTTAAACACCGCCGGCACATCTTTGATGTCCAGGCCGCGGGCGGCGACGTCGGTGCACACCAACAAATCAACTTCGCCCTTTTTGAAGGCTTCCAGCGCTTTCAATCGCTCGTCCTGGCTCTTGTCACCATGCAAGGCCGTGGTCTTGAGGCCTTCGCGCTCCAGCGAGCGGGCCAGCCGCGCGCAACCGAGCTTGCTGTTGACAAAAACGAAAGCCTGTTTAAGGCCGCGGGCTTTCAAAATCTGGTGCAGGGCGCGGCGCTTGTCGTCGGCACCCACACTGTAGAAATGCTGCTCGACGGTCGAGGCCGTGGCATTGGAGCGGGCCACCTCAATGGTGACCGGGTCTTGCAGATAGCTCGACGCTAGGCGCTTGATCTCGGGCGAGAAAGTGGCTGAGAACAGCAAAGTGATGCGTTTTTTGGGCAGGTAGCTCAGGATGCGCTGCAGATCAGGCAAAAAGCCGATGTCCAGCATGCGGTCGGCCTCGTCCAGCACCACGTACTCGACCTGGTTGAGCACCGCGTTCTTGGCCTCGATGTGGTCGAGCAAACGGCCCGGCGTGGCCACCAGCACCTCGACGCCTTTTTTAAGCTCTGCTGTTTGCGGCTTCATGTCGATGCCGCCAAACACCACGGCGCAGCGCAAGTGGGTGTGCTTGGCATACAACTTGACTTGCTGGGCCACCTGGTCGGCCAGCTCGCGGGTGGGCAAGAGCACCAGCGCGCGCACCGGGTGGCGGGCCGGCGAGGTCGATGGGTTTTCGTGGGCCATCATGCGCTGCAGCAGCGGCAAGGAAAAGGCGGCTGTTTTGCCGGTGCCGGTCTGGGCTGCGCCCATCACGTCTTTACCCTGCAAAACAATGGGGATGGCCTGTTCCTGAATGGGCGTCATGGACTCGTAGCCCATTTCGGCCACGGCGCGTGCAATCGGCTCGGCCAGATTGAGATTTGAAAATGAAGATGACATAGATGCTCTATTGTCTCATTCCCGAATAAGCCACCGGCGCGAGGGTTTTAGACTGGTTTTCAGGGCTCTGCCGCACCGTCCGGCGGCTGCTTGACAAGGCGCCAGGCCAACCAGGTGCCCAGGATAGCGTTGCTCAACGCAAAACCACCCAAAACCAACATGCCCAAGGTGTTCAAGGGCCGGTGATGCAAGAGCCAGCCAATGACCATCGACAAAGCATTCAAGCTCAGCATGATCCAAAACAGCGGATTACGTGGCTGAAACAGCCGACTTAATTTCATTGATTCACCCCTAGTGCAAGAGGCAAATCCTAACTGCTTCGGGGCATCGGCTCGAAATAGTCCAGTATGCGATCGACCAAGCGGCTAGGTGCCGGCCTGCGCATCGACGGTGAAGGGCGAAATCAACATGTTACGGACGCCAGCCGCCTGCGGGGCCAGCAAGAAGCGCCAGCGGCTGTAGGAAATTTTCGGCAAGAGCCGGTAGCGCTTGGGCGCCCGGCTCAGGCCTTGGGCAGCATGGGCAGCATGGGCAAGAGGTGGTGCTCCCGCCGACTTCCGTTTGCTATTGTTGCTTAGGACCTTCAACCAAGCGACGACCCAGGCCAATGCCATAAGGGGCGGCACGAGCGACGATCATGGGGTCTGCAGATGGCTCCACACCTTTTGGCAGAACCACCGGATTGAAGGTAATCGTTAGGCAATCTCCAGCCGCGTCTGGCGAGACCGAGGTGACTTTCAACACGCCCATATTGACCTTCTTGCGACCCGCAGGCAATGGCACCGTGGCGCTGTCAATTTTGTCGCCTGCCTCCGCCAGTTCGAGGTTGAAGTTGAAAGACACTTTGTTGTCTTTCACGCGCTGGCGCAGTTCATTGAACAGAAAGCTAGGCCCCTTGGCCTTGGCTTCGTCATCGCTCAGGCCCTGAAGGCCCTCTGTGGGCTCGAAAATCCATTTGCCGAACCGTTTGTCACCTTTGGCGTTGACAAAACCAAAGGCATGTACGCCCCAATAATTCACGGTGCCAAAGCTGGCAGGTACGGCTTGTGATGCGAAGTGTTTGCCTTGCAGCAGGACCTCGGGGTTGTCATCGGCAAAGGCTTTTATCTTGGCGGGATCAGGCTTTTTTGTTTCAGGATCAGGTTGAAGCGAAGCTAGCCGGCCCAGAAACTGCTGGGGTGTTGATGCGCCAAACACGGGTGCTGAGATATTGCCCATTTGCCAGCTTTCGCCACCGGGCAGGTTGAACTGAAGCGCCAGATTGCGCTGGCTCTTGCCGTTGTCGGGCGCATTGGGGTTGGCCCCGCCCACCGAAAATCGCACAAGCACGGGCACTGGCTTGCCGCTAAACGCGGTAGATGTGGACAGGCCGCGCGCATCGGCGGTGCCAACAAACTCGCCAGCGGCGCAAATGCCCTTGGCGCCCGAGCGGCGATAGCCCTCGAATTTGCCAAAGGTGGACTCGAACTGGTTCAAAAACACATTGGGGTCCACCTGTGCGCTCGGTGCTTGGGCCCATGCACCGAGGGACAGCGCAGAGGTGGCGGCTGCTACAGCGCAAAGTAGGGGTAATTTCATGGGGTAACTCCTGATGTTGACGTGTGATGATGGGCAATGAGACATAACGTTGGTATTCATTCAACCCTATAAGGTAATAAATTTCTAACCGTTTGTACTCATGCTGTAGTTCACGGTAGTTGCCCTAAAGGTTACAGTTCAGCGATAAAAAATATTTCAAATTTCTTTTTTGATCTTGCTGTAACCGCGGGCCTCTATGGAACCAATACAACTCAGGCACGCGCGCTTTGCGGCTAGCGAAAGCCATCTGCAAACGCTGCTGGTTCAAGGGCTTTGCGGCGAGGCAGCGGCTTACCACGCGTTTTTGAAGGCGCTCAGCGGGCATTTGCGCGCGTATTTCCGGCGGCGTCTTTTTCAACGACCTGATGACATAGAGGATCTGGTGCAAGAAACCCTGCTCGCCGTTCATAACCAGCGGCACACCTACCGCGCAGATCTGCCGCTAACGGCGTGGGTCCACGGTATCGCGCGCTACAAGTTCTTCAACCTGTTGCGGGCACGGTCTGCGCGGGAAGAACTCCACGACCCCTTGGACGACGAATCGCTGCTGTTTGCCGAATCAGACACCGATGCCTTTGAGACCAAGAAAGACCTGGACACACTGCTGTCCGCTCTTCCCGAGCGCCAGCGCTTGCCCATCGTGCACGTCAAACTGGAGGGGCTGTCGGTGGCAGAGACGGCCTTGCGCACTGGAATGTCAGAGTCCGCCATCAAAGTCGGCATCCACCGTGGACTCAAAGCCTTGGCAGCAAAGATGAAATAAAGCACATGAAAACAGAACAATTGATTGGCCTCTTGGCCGCGGGCGAGACCCGCGTTGCGCCGCACCTGGTTCGTCAGCGCTTTGCCGCCGCCTTGGGGTGGAGCATGCCGCTGGCTGCACTGGTCATGGTCATCGTCTACGGCCTTCGCGGCGACTTGGTGCAGGCCTTGAGCAGCACCGTGTTTTGGATGAAGCTGGCCTTTGCAGGGGTGCTGGCGCTATTTGCTGCCCTGGCGACCGATCGGCTGGGTCGGCCTGGTATGCGGTTAGGTTGGGTCGGGGCCGGCCTGGCGGCACCCGTGGTTTTGCTATGGCTATTGGCTGCAGCGGCCCTGGTGGGGGCTGAACCGGTAGAGCGCGCCGACCTTGTCTTCGGCAGTACCTGGAGGTCATGCCCCTTCAATATCGCTTTGATTTCGCTGCCGATGCTGGCAGCGATGCTGTGGTTTGTGAAAGGGATGGCGCCCACCGAGCCGGCACTGGCAGGGGCCAGCTCGGGCCTGTTGTCGGGCGCCATGGCCACGCTCATTTATGCACTTCACTGCCCCGAATCATCTGTCACCTTTGTGGGCATTTGGTACGTGCTGGGCATCGCTATTGCGACGCTTGCGGGCGCAGCCTTGGGGCGCAGACTGCTGCGCTGGTGAGCGGAATTTCTGCAGCGTGGGGCCGCATGGATTCATGCACGCAAACGCCTTGCGCCACCGTTCCTGGGGTGTAGGCGTTCATCAGTTCGCTGGGCCAGTCATACCAAGGATGAACGCCCGCCTGCGCACCGGCTGAGCTTGAACGCCCGACTCAGGCCCTGGGCAGGGTGACACCGGTCTGGCCCTGGTACTTGCCGCCGCGGTCCTTGTAGCTGACTTCGCAGACGTCGTCCGGGTCGCTTTCAAAAAACAGCACCTGCGCACAACCTTCGCCGGCGTAAATGCGCGCCGGCAGGGGCGTGGTGTTGGAAAACTCCAGCGTCACATAACCCTCCCATTCGGGCTCAAAGGGCGTGACATTGACAATGATGCCGCAGCGCGCGTAAGTGCTTTTGCCCAGGCAGATGGTCAACACGTTGCGCGGAATGCGGAAGTATTCGAGCGTGCGCGCCAGCGCAAAGCTGTTGGGCGGAATAATGCAGCTGTCCCCATGGAAATCAACGAAGCTTTTTTCGTCGAAGTTTTTCGGGTCCACCACCGTGCTGTGAATGTTGGTGAAGACCTTGAACTCGGGCGCACAGCGGATGTCGTACCCATAGCTGCTGGTGCCGTAACTGATGATTTTCTGGCCGCCGGCCGTCTGACGGATCTGACCGGGCTCAAAGGGCTCGATCATGCCGGTCGTCTCGGCCATGCGGCGTATCCATTTGTCGCTTTTGATGCTCAT